>CACZPA010000122.1 GCA_902782895.1 uncultured Eubacteriales bacterium | reverse complement strand
TGTACAGGTTCGGATGTTTCCGGTTCCGGTATGGATAACAGGTCTTCAGATTCCATAGAGTGTTTACTCCTGTCTGCAGTGAGGTCTGCTGCACGCAAAATATCACTCGGGGACAATAATCCATACAACAGACTGATGTCTTGTCAGCCACGGCATCTGTATGCTCTCTGCAGCTCTGCCTGCAGTTGACTGAAAATTATATTATAGTGTTTATGTAAATTCATTGTATATATATCACAGAAAAGATGAGAAGTTATATCAACGAATCCAGGTTCCGTTTCCGCTGATACAATCGACCATATTTATGTCTAAAATACAGAAAACTCTGTAAATTAGGCAGACTTTCCCCTTCATTACCCATAAACACAGCCTAATTATATATTTTAGTTAACAGAAACGCAATACCTTTTTGTAAAAATATATATATTTTAAATTACTTTTTACAGCTTACACAACCTCCAACAAGATGAAGGGTGAAAAAGCCTGTAAAAACACACATATAGACAAGCCGGGCACCGTATCCCGTAGGATATGATGCCCGGCTTATAGTATTGTTGCCTTGATACAACCTGTTATGACCCTGGACTGGCTATCCAGCTAAATCATTGCTCTTGACAGCCTCTACTGTCTTGAGCTGTCTCAAGCTGTCTTAAGCTACCTTGCTTTGTCTTGCTTTGTCTTGCTTTGTCTTGCTCGGTCTTACTCAGCCTTGCGCCTCTTGTAGCCGACCAGCGCTCCGGCAAGAACGGCCAGTGATGCCATAAACGCCACGATCCAAAGGCCCGCGTGGCTGTTGTCACCGGTCGCCGGCGATCCGTTCTTCTTAGAGGATTCAGACGAATTCTGCTTGCTTGAATTGTCCGGCTTAGAAGACTCGCTGGACTCTTCGGTCTCGCTGGACTCTTCGGTCTTGCTTGACTCTTCTGCCTTGCTGGACTCTTCGGTCTTGCTGGACTCTTCGGTCTTGCTGGACTCTTCTGCCTTGCTGGACTCCTCAGCAGCGCTCGATTCCTCGACAGCACTCGACTCTTCGGCCGCGCTGGATTCCTCGGCTTTCGCCTCGGCGACCTTGATCGTTACACCAGTTTCGCCGTCATCGAAGATCGCGGTCAACTTGTGGTCGCCCGTGGCAAGCTTCTCCAGAACGGCTGCCTTCAGCGTGATCACGGTACTGCCTGCCTTGGCCGTATAATCTACATCCTTCACAAGCTCCGTATCATCCAGCTTGAGGCCTGTGAAATGGCTGAAGCACTTCTCGTCGAGGTTGCTGCGCTTGATGATGATCTCATAATCCGCGCTGCTGCCCTGCTCCCAAGTGCCTGCCTCTCCGCCGACAGTCGCGGAGCTCGTTACGGCATACTCAAACGGAACAGCCTTCCACAGATACTTGATCGTGATGTCCTTAACGATCTCATATTCCGGTGCGTCATCGCCGACAAGATAGGTCACTCCGTCCCTCTCTACCCCAGCAAATTCCATGTCGTCCGGTGCCTTCATCAGCGCCTCATCCGGTGGAATGATCTTGCCGGCTTCAAGCTTGTAACCGTAATCCACATCGAAGGTATCGACCCAGTCCTCGCCCTTGATGCCTTCTCCGACGTCATAAGTGATCGTGACCTTCTTCGGGACGGGTTCGGTCTTGGTCGCTCCGCAGTCTGTGCAGGTATAGGTCTTCACGCCTTCCGCCTCTGTTGTGGCTTCTGTCGTGACCTTACCCTCATCCCAGGTGTGCTCTTCACTCTCTTTTGCTAAGCAGACTGTGCAGACGTGAGAATGCGTTTCTCCGTCGTCCTCTGTCCACTCGCCCCAGGTATGATCCGTCAGCGGGATCTGCAGGAGAGACATGTCCGTAATCTGCTTGGTGCCTTCCGAGTCTTCAAAAGCCATACCGCAGTCCTCACACTCATAGTGCGGCTTAGAGCCTTCGATCGTGCAGTCCGCCGGAACTTCTTCGGTCATTACAATGCTGTGCTTCTCGACCGGTTCCGTTCTGGTCGCTCCGCAGACCTGGCAGGTGTAGGTCATAACGCCTTCCGCGGTGCCGGTCGCTTCTGTCGTGACGACGCCGTCATCCCAGGAATGCGGCTGTGCTTCTTCGTTGCCGCAGCCTGAACAGATATGGATATGCGTTGCTCCATCCCCGGCATCCGTCCACTCACCGTACTCGTGCTCATGGAACAGATCAAGAATTCTGACCGGAAGGCTCATGCCCTTGATCTTAGGCGTGATGATAAAGCGGAAAAGAACGATTTTTGTACCGGTATCCTTCCCGTCATCATCCTGCAGACTGAAGGTGATCGGCGAAACGATCGGATCAAACTGCGCCGCCTGTGTCAGTGTGCCGCGAATATGCCATGCGTCCCCTTCTGCATCATACTCAAATATCAGACCATCCGGCAGTCCGCCTGCTGTCAGACCCGTCACGTGACTGACTCCGGAAGGCTGCGGTCTTGCGCTCTCCTGTACGTAATAATCAAAAGTGATGTCCACTTCCTCGCCTTCAGTAAGCGCAAATGAGGTTCCTTCCACCACTTCTCCGTTCTTCAGGCATCCCGTAACAACAACATTCTCCTGCGGAGTCGGGATCGGATTCGTGTTGGAATAGGAGTAGCTGACAGTGATCGGACCGTCGCCCGGCGCCATCTCGGCTGTAGCCTGACGTCCGTTTCCGATATATCCTATGAATTTTCCGTCCGAATTAAGCGCCCACTTGACCTTATCACTTGTCCGTGTCAGTGTTATTTTGACCGTAAGGGTGTCGGACTTGATCTTGTCTCCGGCACTGATGCTGCCCCAGTCAATATCGGAAACCTTGACCCGAGCATCATCTGTATACAGATCTGCCGCTTTAGGAGCAATATCTCCGACATGCAGATCCTCCAGTCCGTAAATGGTGACTTCCGAAATTTCGGTATCATCCGGAACATCCAGCACTGTTACATGATATAATCCGCTTCGTAATGTTTCAGTACCGTCATTTGCTTCATAATCATATTCCACACGGTAGTATCCCGCGTCTTCGTCGACCACATTCTGTGCGACAAGATCACCGGTCCCGATCTCCGTACCGATATGCGCATCCGGCTCGATCAGCTGGTTGACATCACTTGAATCTGTTCCATAGTACCAGCGTACCGCACTCTTGATCTGTTTGATATCCGCCGTAGTAGTCCCACCCGGAATGATGTGGTTAAAGCTGTTGCTCTTCCACCAGGTCACCTCTGTCACGGTCCCCTCTGTCTCAATACCATCGCCGGTAACCGGAGGCATTACTATCGCGGCGCTTGTGGTCTTCTGTCCTGAGCCATTGCTGAAATGGCAGACATAACGTTTACGGATGGATTCAACCTTCACATCAAGAGTTGCCTCTCCGGTGCTGTTGTCAAAGTTACCGTCCAGCATCTCGCTGATCGGGTAAACGCATTCCCAGATCGCACCGGCTGCATTGTCCGCTTGCGCGCTGAGCGTAACCGTTGAGTCTATCGCGCCTGTTTTGTTTCCCGGATTCTTGACGATCTCGATATCCGTCTCTTTCAGCTGTACCGTGAAGACATTTCTGTATGTCATCGTCAGCGACGGATCGTTCTCCGAATTATACAGGATATCAGCCCATCTGACCGAAACAAGGAAACTGTCTCCCATATTGAGACCGTCCGGAAGCAGGTCTTTCAGATTGAAAGAAAGCTTCATGTGTTCGTAATCGACCATAGCAGACTGGCTCAGGCGTTTCTCGACCGCCGTCGTCTCTCCGCCCTCGGAAACAGTCATTCCGCCAATACTGATGGCTGATGTGATGCCAAGCTCCTTACTGGACTGTGCAAGCGCGCCGAAATAATGGATCAATCCATTGCCCTTGGTCTGATTATAAGGGATCTCCCCTGCCGGCCAGTACGGTATGATGTCCGCGCTGAGAATCACATCGGATGTACCGTCCCATTCAATCGAATCGCCGACTTCCGCTCCGTACGTTTCGTTGTACAGATCGATCAGTTTATCCTTCTTGGGAGTCACTTCGACTTTGTGGTCATCTTTTTCAATTTCAGTGTTTTCACTGTCAATGTAGGAATCTTCGACACCGACACCGCCGTACCACCCGTCGACATAGATCGGGCAGATACTAAGCAGACTGCCGCCAAAGAGCACTCTATCATTACTGAAGTACTCACGGATCACCGGAATCAGTATTTTACTGTTCTTATGTGTTTCAAAAATACCGCCGCGGATAATGATCTCCGCTTCCGAATTATGGCTGTGGCCGAGCGCGCCTGCGCAGCTCAGGCCTTCAATATAACCGTTATTGATGACGATCCTGCCGCCCTCCGCTTTAATAGCCGCGTTTGTTTTCATTTCCCAGCCGAACCGGTTATCTTCGTTCGTCATTTCCAGTTTGCTGAAGCCGCGGCCCTGGATGATGCCTCCGTTGATGATGGCCTCTCCATTGTACACTTTAATTCCTGAACCGTTGATGATCTTGTCGACATCACCGTCATGGCGGACATTAAAACCGACAAAGTTCTGAGTGCCTGAGCTGAACATCGAAAGTGTTTCCTCAAACCAGCCCTCTTCAACACTGTAACCCGTATACTGGGATTTCTTCCGGCCGGCTGTGATCTTGCCGCCGTTGAAGATCAGCTTCCCGCCGTTTACAGCGATGATATCCCTGTACAGGACCTCATCATTATAAAAAGCCGCACGATGCGATCCGGCTGTTCCTCTGACCCATTTTCCGATGTAGCCGTTTGCTACAAGCTCGCCTTTATTCGACCCTGACGAATCGTTGACGATCAGAGTGGCGCCGGAATAGATCTTGATCATGGTGAACGTCCTGCCGTCCAGATCCTTTTCCTGCTTGATATGCAGATCATATCCGTTCAGATCCAGAGTTTTGACACCGCTGCCAAGCTCACACCATTCCGTAGCTGCTGTTGTCATACTGTAATCGGCGTGATCGTCCAGCTTGATGCTGACGTCGCCCTCGCCCTCCAGCAGCTCCTTGATATATGCCGCATCATGAGTCTCGATGACTCCGGCTGCATGGACTTCTGTCCTGCCGGTAAACGGAACGAGGCCAAGGATCATCGCTGCCGCGAGCAGCAGGCCTATAAGTTTCCTGGCAATTTTCATGATACTGTTACCCTCCGTTTCTGGTCCTGTCGTCTTCATGAACGACCAGTCCCAATGTTTTAGCATTGACCGCAAGATCGATGCGGTTCTTGTATCCTGTCTTATTCAGCATATTCTCTATATGCCGCTTGACCGTATGCGGCGAGATATGAAGATTCTCCGCGATCTCATCGTTCGTCAGATTCCGGGTCAGTTCCCGCAGCACATCCAGCTCACGTTCAGACAGATCTGTTTTGGTCACCTCTCCGAAGTCCGGATTCGGTACTGTCCCGGGGTAGACCGATTCACCGTTCATCGTGCGGTCCATTACCTCCGAAAGAGGTATATCGGAATACTCCTTGAACCAGAAGCTCTCAATGCCTGCCTCTCTTGCCTTGTCGATCCAGCTTGTTTCCGCCATCGAAGTGGTCAGGATGATCCGGGTCCCAGGATTATTGCTCTTGATGGTACGGGCACAGGTCAGTCCGTCAAGTCCGTGTTTCATCATAATATCCATGATCACGAGATCGACCGGGTGCTCCGCGCACCACACGACCGCCTGTTCCGCGTTGGAAAGGGATGCGGCAAGTTTGTATTTCTTATTCATCTGAACATGTATCTCAAAAAAGCTTCTTGCCACATACTGATCGTCCACGACCAGTACTCGCGTCTTGCCGTCCAAGAGGCATCACCACTCTTTCATTTATCTCATAAAAAACGGAATCATGTATCCGGAAGAGTAAACTCTCCCATCTTTATACCTACTACAGGTATTATACATGATTCCGTCAAAACATTACATCAGCCATTCGGCCCATTTTTACAGCACCGATCCGTTTATATCCCCAAGTTCAATGATCAGCTGCATCTCCGGACCGGTCTCGGTCCGCATCATTCCTCCGTGCTTCTCTACAAGGTTACGCAGGGACATAAGCCCTCCGCCCTCACGGACCGGCCCATCCGGCTTCCGTCCGTTGCTCTTGAGGATGAAAGCGACCGTCCCTTTTTCCTCAGTGATACTGACCGCCAGCCTGTTGCCGTCTGCGTGTTTCACAGTATTGGTCGCAGCTTCACTGATTGCGGAAGCAAGGATGCCGCGGTACGGCTCCGCTGAGGGAATGATGCCGGAAATAACGACCTCCACGCCGATCACCTTCGCCATTTCGATGGATTCAGTAAGGGGATCGACCTCCGTATCGTCTTCCTCGTACTCTCTAAGAAGATAGGTATTCGTATTCCGGACGGCCTGCAGAAGCAATTCCTCATCGATAGACGCCGGATCCTTCAGATAATGACGGATCTCAAGCAGCATGCTGCCGACCTCGTTATGTACCGCCATCCTTGCCGTCAGCATCTCCTGCGCCAC
>CACZPA010000121.1 GCA_902782895.1 uncultured Eubacteriales bacterium | reverse complement strand
TGGTATCACCGAGCCCACTCCGACGTTCTCTGCTTGCTTCGGTCAGGCGTTCCTGGAACTGCATCCGACCAAGTATGGTGAAGAGCTGGTCAAGAGAATGCAGAAGAGCGGAGCCAAGGCTTATCTGGTCAACACCGGATGGAATGGCACCGGCAAGAGAATTTCCATCAAGGATACCCGTGGTATCATCGACGCGATCCTGAACGGAGCAATCCTCAAGGCTCCTACCAAGAAGATTCCTTACTTCGATTTCGAAGTACCGACCGAGCTGGAAGGCGTTGCAACGAACATTCTGGATCCGAGAGACACCTACGCAGATCCTTCTGAGTGGGAAGCTAAGGCTAAAGACCTGTCTGAGCGCTTTATCAAGAACTTCCATAAGTATGAAGGTATTGAAGGCGGCGCAGAGCTGGTTGCTGCCGGCCCGCAGCTGTAATAGGCTGAGTAACGATAATTGGAATGCCCGCCCGGCCGATAGACCGGACGGGCGTTTTCTCTTTTACTGTCGTCCGGCCTGTCGGCCGGGTGAATGCAAAATACTTATAGATCATCGGGGGATGGATAAAATGAATGTTCAGAAGTTATGGGAAACGCTGCACGCAAGTCCTGAGCTTTCTCTGCAGGAAGTACATACACTGGAGATCCTGAAGAGCTTTATCAAAAACGAGACGGATCTGGAGCTGCATGATGAGAAAAACTGGATCTATGCGGTACATGAAGAGCCCGGCGCTGATAAAACTATTGTGATACGCGCGGAGATCGACGCGATCCCTAAGCCGGGAGGCGGCGTATTCCACGGCTGCGGACATGATGGACATACCGCTATGGCTGCGGGTACAGCCGCGGCGATCAAGGGCAGAAAACTCGGTAAAAACGTGATTTTCCTGTTCCAGCCAGGAGAAGAAATCGGCGCCGGCGCGGCATATTGTATGCCGTTATTTGATCGCTATAAGATCGATATGGTCCTGGCATGTCATAATTTGCCCGGATATGAACTCGGATCCTTTATATATACCGAAAATACGTTCGCATGCGCGTCAGAAGGCCTGAAAATGAGCTTTTCCGGCCATCAGGCCCATGCGGCATATCCGGAAGACGGTCTGAATCCGGCCGGATGCGTTGCCAGGACGATTTCGGAGCTGATGGGCGTTGCAGCGTCCCTGGAAAATACCAGAGGCCGCAGGCTGACGATCATCAACGCGCAGGTCGGCAATCCGGATTACGGCATTTCACCGGGATTCGGGTCTGTAAGTGTGACCATACGGGCTGAAAACGATGAATATCTGAAGGTCCTGGAACAGGATGTCTTAAAGATCGCCGAAGCAAACGCGGCTCAGGATGGGCTTGGATTTACGTACGATATTAAAGATCCGTTCCATGCAACGGTAAATGACGCAGGGATCGCAGAGATCCTAAGCGTGGCCGGCAAATCAGCCGCGTGCAGCTGGAAGCACGAAGAAGCTCCGGTGGTCAGATGGTCGGAAGACTTCGGATTGTTTTCCACGAAAGCCAAAGCGTTTTACTGGGGACTTGGTTCCGGTATAAACCAGCCTGGATTGCACACAGAGAATTATGTTTTCCCGAAAGAGTTATTGGATAAGGGAATCCGTATCTGGATGGAAATGATCCGGACCGCGTGATGCATTTATGGCATGCGAATCATATTATAGAGCATCTATAACACACAAACATAATACATATTGGAAAACACTAAAAAACCGCCGGCAAAGCCTGTAAGCCGGCGGTTTTGTGATTCTTGAGAGAAGTACCCCTCTTTTATGGCCCAACTATTCGCAAAAGTTGCGTTTTGCGAATAGTTCTGTGTCCCTTAAAACAGCTCCTCCACAGAACTAAATTCGGAAATCCGTCTGGACGCACAGCTGATAAGGGTCAATACGGACATTTTACAGATCCTCTTAAATCTCTTCCGGATCGATGGGCTCACCCTGGGACCAGATCTTTTCCAGATTATAGAAAACGCGTGCTTCCTGTGTAAAGACATGTACGATGATTCTGTGGCAATCCAACAGGCCCCATGTAAAAGATCCCATGCCTTCCTTGTCATAGATCTCATAGCCCGCTTCCTCGAGTTTCTCTTCTACAGCCTCCAGAAGCGCCTGTACGTGGTTACGGTTGCTGCCGTGCGCGATGACAAAGTAATCCGCGATGACGGATACTTTGTGCAGGTCCAGGATACGGATATCCTCGCCCAGCTTGTCCTTTAAGGCCTCAACGGCCGTTCTGGCCATGTCCCGGGAGATCTTCAAGTCTTCCTGAATATTCTCCGGCTCGGGATAATTCGTCTGATTGTTGTCTACCATATGATATGCTCCTTTTGCAATCTTCTGTCATTTTGCGAATAGTTGATGAGCGGCCTGTCTTTATAGCTCTCCAGGGCCTGCATCGTCATGGGAAAAACATCCGAACCGTTATCCTGCAGGTATTTTACGGTATTCTGCAGAATAAAGTGTGTGCCATCGGAAAGGTCCACCAGAAGCCGTTTACGGGCCTCCTCAAGCCCGGGAAAAGGACTTCTGCCGGGCTCCGCGTAATCCGCGGAATAGATCAGCTCCTCCAGCGGAGACATCCCTGCTCTGCCGGTCGTGTGAAAACGCAGCGCGTTGCAGACATCCTCCGGAAGCGTCCCAAAGCGTTTCTGCGCGACGTACGGGGCCGCGAAAGCATGCAGGAGCTGCGGATACTCTTCATTGTTATGAAGATTGATATTATGATCCTTGCAGATCTCCAGCAGCTTCTCGGTCGAAAGATTCTTGGCGCAGTCATGGAGCAGCGCTGCCGTAGACGCCTCTTTAAGCGGAATTCCGTGAATACGGGCCAGCTGCAGAGCCTCCTGCTCCACTCCTAAAGTGTGCAGAAAGCGTTTTGGCTTCAGCCTTTCATAGAGCCATTTCAGTATTTCGTTCCTGGCCGGCATCGGCATGGTGTCTATTTCCTTTCGTATAAATGGTATTTATGGATGTAGGCTTCCACAGTCTCGGGCAGCAGATAACGGATGGATAAACCGTTTTCAATGCGCTGGCGGATGTCGGACGATGAAATCGAAAGTGCCGGAACATCCAGAAAACTGATGCGAAGCTTCGGATTCATCTTAACAGAATCCGCCAGAGAACGCAAGAGGTCTTCTTTATCAAATCCGGGTCTTGTCGCGGCGATAAAATGACAGGACTCCATGAGCTCCTCTGCCTGATGCCATGTAGACATATTATAATAGGCATCCGCGCCGGTGATAAAACAGATCTCCGTCTCCGGCCCGTAGATCTGCTGCAGCTGCCGGATCGTATCGATCGAATAGCTGTAGCCCTGGCGGTCAATCTCGATCCGTGAGGCATAGAAATCGGGATTGGACATGACCGCGAGCACGGTCATCATATAACGGTCCTCCGTATCGACGATCGGCAGCCCTTTCTTATGCGGCGGATTGCCGGACGGAATAAACAGGACCTGGTCCATCTCAAACTGCACACGGGCTGTTTCTGCGGTTACAAGATGTCCGTAATGGATCGGATTGAACGTACCGCCCATGATGCCGATCCTGCGGGCTCCTCGTTTATAAATCGTATCCATATAGACAGGCTTTCTCGCGGCTTGGCGCGGGTTTTACGCTTTAGGCAGCTCGATATGCGGCTTCCTGGAAGCGCGGTACAGGACGAATTTGCGGCCGATGATCTGAACGACTTCCGAATGCGTCCGTGAAGCGGTCTTCTCCGCGGCGTCAGCCAGCTCCTCCTCACAGTTATTCAATACGGAAATCTTGATCAGCTCTCTTTTTTCCAGAGCGTCATCCGTGGACTGGATAAATTCCGGAGTAACACCGCTTTTGCCGATCTGGAAAAGCGCGTTCTCCTTCTGCGCGAGAGAACGCAGATACGCACGCTGTTTGGGTGTCAGCATATTCTCACCTCATTTAATACTGCAAATAATACTGCAAAACCGGTTTACGGATAGAATTCGTAAGCCGTATCTCCGACGATAACCGTATCGCCCTCTTTAATCCCCATCTTGACAAGACGGTCGATTACACCGCGCTGGCGCATGAACTTCTGGAAGAAATCAAAGCCCTTCTCGGTGTCCAGATAGGTAAATCCGAGCATCTTGTCGACAGCAGGACCTTCGATGACATAGCTGCCGTCATCCAGCTTATCGATCAGAATACCGTCGCCGGTCTCATCCTGCGACATGGTATTGATATCGTATTCCTTCTCAAAAGTACGCGGGGCCTGTGCGATCGTATCGCGGATCTGAACGACCTTGTTGAGCAGATCCTGGATCCCCTGGCCGGTCGCCGCGGAAATCGGATATACAGGATAGCCTTTCTCCTTGCAATAGGCCTCAAGCTCCGGATAAAACGCTCTGGCATCCTCCAGATCCATCTTATTGGCTGCGATGACCTGTGGTAAGGCCGCGAGCTCTTCGCTGTACTGTGCGAGCTCCTGGTTGATAATTTCGATATCGGAGATCGGGTCTCTGCCGTCCGTACCGGAAGTGTCGACAACGTGGATCAGGACTCTTGTCCGCTCCAGATGCTTCAGGAAGGAATGTCCAAGCCCCGCTCCATCCGCCGCGCCCTCGATCAGACCGGGAATATCCGCGATGACAAGCGTCTTGCCGTAGGACAGATTAACGACGCCGAGATTGGGCTCGAGCGTGGTAAAAGGATAATCCGCGATCTTGGGCTTCGCGTTGGATACGCGTGAGAGAAACGTGGATTTGCCGGCGTTCGGATATCCGAGCAGTCCAACGTCAGCAAGGACCTTAAGCTCCAGAATCAGATCGAGCGTCTTACCGGGGTGCCCGGGCTGGGAATAATTGGGAATCTGCATGGTCGGTGTCGCGTAATGCTGATTGCCCTTTCCTCCTCTGCCGCCGGGGACCAGGACCTCCCGCATCCCTTCTTCAGAGAGATCGCAGGCGACAAGACCGGTCTCCGCTTCCCGGATTACCGTCCCGACAGGCACACGGATGACAAGATCCTCCGCATCCTTGCCGTGGCAGTTCTTCCCGGCTCCGTTGCCGCCCTTTGCGGCCTTAAAGATCCGCTTGTGGCGAAAAGCGTACAGGGTCGTCAGGCCGGGCTCGGTTTCAAAGATTATATCTCCGCCCTTACCGCCGTCTCCCCCGTCCGGGCCGCCGTTCGCGACAAATTTCTCCCGGCGGAAAGACGTGCAGCCGTTGCCGCCGTCTCCGGAAATAACGGTAATACGGGCTTCGTCAACATACATAAGTGGCTTTCTCCTTTGAAAAAACAGGTTCCAAGTCTGAATAAGGCTTGAAACCTGTCTGAAAAATCGTTTAAACCAAAATCACAGAAGCAGAATCAATCCGCTGCGGATTCAGTCTCACGAGGCTCGACCGGATATACAGAAACCTGCTTCTTGTCGCGGCCGAATCTTTCAAACTTTACACGGCCCTCAATCAGAGCATAAAGCGTATAATCGTTGCCCAGACCGACGTTCAGACCCGGATGGATACGGGTACCGTTCTGACGGTACAGGATATTGCCGGCCTTAACGATCTGGCCGTCAGCGCGCTTGGCTCCCAGACGCTTCGCATTGGAGTCACGTCCGTTCTTGGTGGAGCTGACGCCCTTCTTATGAGCAAACATTTGAAGATTGATCAGAATCATTTCAGTGCACCTCCTCTATTGTACGGTACTTTAATTACTTTCACAAACCTGCTGTACTGCGTGGCAAGTGATTCCAGACCCAGGACCAGAAGATCGAGGATCAGATCGGTTTTTTCAGATTCCTCTGCTCTAGCTGCCGCCGGAACTGCAGCTTCCAGATATCCGTCGTCATTCGCCTTATAACGAATGGCGTCGGGTGTCAGAGCCTCGATTCCGTTGATGCTGTTCTGCCCGAGGAAAGAAACCGCGGCGCAGATCGGATCAGCCTGGCCGGCCGGAACAGATTCCGTATGCCCGGAGATTACAAAGGATTGGACCTTGTTCCGGGAATTCATCTGAAATACAGCTTCTACCATCAGCCTGCGATAAGCTTAAGCCTTGATAGAATCGATCTTAAGCTTGGTATAATACTGACGATGTCCCTGTTTCTTGTGATAGCCCTTCTTGGACTTATACTTGTAAACAACGACCTTCTTGGCGCGGCCTTCCTTAACGGTCGTAGCGGCAACCTCTGCGCCCTCTACGTACGGCTTGCCAACCTTCACACCATCGTCTGCGAATACAGCGAGTACCTTATCAAAGGTGTAGGACTCTCCTTCAACCAGACCGAGCTTCTCAACGAAAACAACGTCTCCTTCTTGTACCCTGTACTGCTTTCCGCCAGTTTCGATTACAGCGAACATTACACGGCACCTCCTTTTATCAAGACTCGCCGGCTGTGGCTGTCCCTCTGCCTAAGCAGAAACACTTCAAAAACACCTCGCCGAGCGGCAACACGAGTATC
>CACZPA010000120.1 GCA_902782895.1 uncultured Eubacteriales bacterium | reverse complement strand
TGAACTCGGCCTTCATCCCAGCGCCAGACATATAAAGCAGAAAACGCGATGCTATTTGCCGGTTTTTCTGCTTGGAAGCCTCAGGCTGGATAAGGGGGACGGATCTCAGCCGGCTATAGAATCGTGCTGTCTGAAAGCTTTGTGGAATCCGCAAACCATACAAATAACACCGTGACATCTGGTTTCTCGTCACATGAAACGCATAAGAAACCCCGATCGTCACGGTGTTTTTTTGCTCTGAATCTTTACTCGTCCCGGGAGAAGCCAAGACCGTACGCGGCGCCCCATTCCACGGCCATGTCCTCCAGCTCGCCGTCCGAGATCACGGTGACGCGGCCAGATTCGTACTCTGCGTCGATCCATTCCTTCATGCGGACGACAAGAGGATGACTCTTGGAAATGCGGTCGTCCCCGGTCAGGTGGTACTTGCTGTCGATCCACTGCGCGATGCCCGCGGCGCCGGAGGTGTTGGTGATCAGGACCTTGGGCGGGCGGTTGAGCAGCAGCTCGGTATTGAAGACATTGTAGATCTCTTCGTCCTTGAGCAGTCCGTCCGCGTGCACGCCGGCCCGCGTGACGTTGAAATACTCCCCGACAAAAGGCGTACGCGGCGCGATTTCCTCGCCAAGCTCATTGCGGTAATAATCGGCGATTTCGGTGATCACGGTCGTGTCCATGCCGTCGAGCGTCCCGCGCAGCTGCGCGTACTCGATGACCATGGCCTCAAGCGGCGTGTTGCCGGTGCGCTCGCCGATGCCGAGCAGGCTGCAGTTGACGCCGGAAGCGCCGTACAGCCAGGCCGTGACCGCGTTGTTGACGCCCATGTAGAAATCATTGTGGCCGTGCCATTCGATCAGCTCGGAAGGCACGCGCGCGTGGTAGCGCAGGCCGTAGATGATACCCGGAACGCTGCGGGGCAGCGCGACGCCGGGGATCGATACGCCGTAACCCATCGTGTCACAGGCGCGGATCTTGATCGGAACACCGCTCTCCCGGCGGAGCTTGGTCAGCTCGAGCACGAACGGGACGACAAAGCCGTAGAAATCGGCGCGGGTGATGTCTTCAAAGTGGCAGCGGGGACGGATCCCGACGTCCAGACATTCTTTCACAACGCTCAGATAGTGATCGATTGCCTGGCTGCGGGTCATATGCAGCTTGTTGAAAATGTGATAATCCGAGCAGCTGACCAGAATACCGGTCTCCTTGACGCCCATGGACTTGACAAGCTCAAAATCCTTACGGGAAGCGCGGATCCAGGTCGTGACCTCGGGAAATTCGTATCCGAGATCCATGCACTGATAGGCCGCGTCGCGGTCTTTTTTGGAATAGACAAAGAATTCGCTCTGGCGGATCAGGCCCTTGGGCCCGCCAAGCTTGTGCAGCAGCTTATAAAGATACACGATCTGCTCGGTGGTATAAGGCTCGCGGGACTGCTGGCCGTCGCGGAAGGTCGTGTCCGTGATCCAGATCTCCTTAGGCATCTCCATCGGAACAAGACGGCGGTTAAAGACGATTTTAGGGATTTCATTATATTTGAAGTTCTGCCGGTACAGATTCGGGGTATCCACGTCCTGCAGAATATAGTTGAACTCTGCCTGTTCCAGCAGATTCGTATTGGGATTCAGATGCAGATCTGTATTGGTATCTATACTGTTCATAGGCTCCTCCTTCTAAATATGATGAAAAAATACATACTTATGCTTTGGTATTCTACAGTATAATCCCGTAAAAGTCAAGCGCAATCCGCGGAATTATGCGAAAAAACGGGACGGTTTTTACAATGCGGAAACTATGCGCAAGAAGTTTCATAACTGTATACGCAGTTTTCCGACGGATGTATTATAATATCAGAAGGAAGGTCTACGCGGGACCGCGCGGCCTTCCGAAGCCCCGAAAGGAAAAAAGCGATGAGAAGACGCAACTACAAGTCGCTCGATGAGTACCGGATCGGTTATATTATCCGGCGCAGAAGGATCGAGTGCAAGATGTCCCAGAAGGAGCTGAGCCGGCGCACCGGATACTGCAACACGTATCTTTCCCGGATCGAAAACGGCTACGAGATGCCGAGTCTTGCCGCGATGGTCAGGATCTACGGAGTCCTGGACCTGAGCATGGACATGGTTTTCTGCCTGCAGGAGGCAGCTGACATGGGCAGCCGCAGCATGGACGGCCTCGGTAAGGAGAATTCCGGCCAGAACGGCCGGAGCCAGGACAGCCGGAGCAGGGAATCCCGCGGCAGGGATAACCGACGCCTCGCCGTGATGCGGACGGTAACGATGATGCCGGACAGCCAGGTCCGTCTCGTTACGGACATGCTGAACAAGATGCACGCACTGAACCGGAACATGGCGGCGCCGATCCTCCTCGAGGACGCAGAGGACGAGATTTGATCCCGCGGTAAGGGAAACCGCGGCGGCCGGAGGGCCTGTTTTCTGCGGAAATACGGAGTACAGACTGTACAGTTCATGCTTTTTTCACAACATTATTCACAACTCCTTCAAATATACGAAAAAAATACTTGACAAACCCATAGGTAAAAGTGTACAATAATATTGCTTATAAAAACGTGGAAGTTGTGCATATATTAAGAGCACCACATAAAGCATCCGGGGCATGGTCATATTTGTTTCTTTTATACTTACATACTGCAAGAACACATAATAAGACAGGCTAATTATTAGATATATATAATTATGTGAAAGGAGTTTTTGTATGGCAAAAGTTGGTGTAATTTTGATGGTCATCAAAGACAAGGTCCGTGAGCTTGGCGTTTATGAGGCAATGCGTCAGTATGCCGAGATCGGATTCAAGACTGCTGAGATTTCTCAGATCCCGATGACCCCGGAGAATGTAGCGGAGTTTAAGCGCGCGATGACGGATTTCGGATTTACCGTAGATTCCATGACCGCGAGCCTTGAGCCTTTCAAGATGCCGGCCGGTGCTCCCCCGAGACCGCCGAGACTGGATAAGGACGGCAAGCCGATTCCGATGCCCAAGATGGAGAATCTGGCAGAGGATTACGATAAGATCGTTGCCGACTGCAAGACGCTCGGATGCCGTTATCTGAGAATCGGTATGCTGCCGATGCAGTACGCCGCGAGCAAGGAGCTGCTGATCGAGTTCGCGCACAAGGCTGACGCGATGGCCGAGAAGCTGGAGGCCGACGGCATTTCCCTGTACTATCACAACCATCATCTGGAATTTGCCAAGTACGACGGACAAACAGCACTGGAGATCATCCGCGACAATTCCACCAAGATTGGCTTCGAGATCGACGTGCACTGGGTATGGCGCGGAGGCTATGATCCCGTCAAGGTCATCAAGGCGTTCGGCAGCCGTGCGAAACTGATCCATCTGAAGGATTACCGTATCGGACAGCTGGATCCCAGCAAGGGATTCGGCGCGATGGCCGACATCGTACAGTTTGCCGAGATCGGTGAAGGCTCTCTGGACTTCCCGGCGATCATCAACACCGCCAAGGAGACCGGAGCGGAGTTCTTCTTCATCGAGCAGGACAACACTTACGGACGCGATCCTTATGATTCTCTCCGGATTTCCGCTGAGAACATCAAGAAGATGGGCTTTGCGGATCTCTTCTGATCCGAATTTAATCGATTCTAAATGCCCTGTCAGGGCATTAGAAGTATAAAAATATTCCTAAGGAGGAAAAATCATGAAAGTTTTACGCAAGTTGGTAACAGCCCTTCTGCTGGTATCAATGGTAGTAGGACTTCTGGCAGGCTGCAATGGCGGCGGATCCACCCCCACCAACACAAACAGCTCCAAAGCTGCTGAGACTTCCAAAGCTGCCGAAGCTTCTACCGCTACCACCGATGCTAACAAAGGCACCGAAGAGTTTACCGACACCACAAAGCAGAGTGATCTTGCAGGCAAATACCCCATCGAGGGAGACCTGACCTTCACTTACTGGGTTCCGATGTCCTCTAACGCGCTGAACTACATCAACAGCTACGCCGAGAACATTGCCTATCAGAAGAGAGCCGAGATGACCGGTGTCACGATCGATTTCTGGCATCCTCCGGTTGGTTCCGAGTCCGAGAACTTCAACCTGATGATCACAGGCGGCCAGTACTCCGACATCATCGAGCAGGTTAACTACTTTGCCGATGGCGAAGACGCCGGTATCAAGAAGGGCATCTTCCTGAAGATGAATGACCTTGTTGCTCAGTTCGCTCCTGCTTATTCCGAGATCATCCGTATGAACGAGGATGTCCGTAAAGAGTCCGTAACGGATGAAGGCAACTTCCGCGGATTCGGAATGATTTCTTCTGACTCTACCGCTAACGGTGGTACCGATCTCACTCCGTGTATCGAGAACCCGTGGACCGGTGTTCAGTGGAATACCGAGTATCTGGAAGCCTGCAACATTGCCGAGGCTCCGGATTCCATTCCTGAATGGGAAGCAGCTTTCGCAGCTTTCAAGGATATGGATCCTGAATGCACACCGCTGCTGATCTGGGGCAACAACTCCGGTAACCAGGGCTATGCTTCTACCGACGGTGCTGTTATCACAGCGTTCGGAATCGCTCCGGGCTGGTATCAGGACAACGGCGAAGTTAAGTACGGATTCTGGGATGAGCGCTATAAGGATTATCTGGCGCTGATCAAGAGCTGGTTTGACAAGGGATACATCCATCAGGATTTCTCCTCCATGGACGGCACCACCGCCAAGACGATCTGGCTGGCCGGCAAGGCAGGCTGCTTCTGGCAGGATGGAACCGGTGACGCACTGGTTCTGAAGAACAATGGCTTCAAGACCTGGACCGGCGCTCGTACACCTTCTCTTGAGGAAGGCGGAGAGGCTCCGAAGTGGGGTTATAAGAACTACTGGATCCGCGGATTCTTCACACTGGTAACCACCAAGTGCGCACATCCGGAAGAAGCTACCCGTTGGCTTGACTGGGGTTACACTCAGGACGGTTATGAGACCATGAACTTCGGTCGTACCGATGGACCGGTCTCTCCTGAAGGCGCTGCCATTCAGACCCCGACCTACACCGGATTCAATGAAGAGGGCGAGGCTCTGTATGCTCCTCTGTATTCCGACAACAACTATGCTATGTGGGATGCTTACAACAGTGTCATCCGTATGCATAACGGCTGCTATCTGAAGTCTGACCGTCGTTCCAATCCTCGCCGCTTCAGCGGAATCAACAAGGATCTGGAAGCGATGCGTATTATCTGGGAAGCTCAGGCTGAAGAGTACACCCAGCTGCTGCCGAACATTACCCTGACTGCTGATGAGGGTTCCGAGTCTGCTTCCATTATGGCTGATATCGAAGCTTTCGTTAAGGAGTGGTCTGTTGGCTTCATCAACGGCACAAAGGATCTGGAGAAGGATTTCCCGACCTACATGTCCACGATCGAAGGAATGAACATTGCACGTGCAATCGAGATTCGTCAGAACGCTCTGGCACGTTACAACGCTCGTTAATTCAAAGACACTTAACGCTCGGATCTTGATTTGTGAACTGTAACTGCAGAAGTACGAGGCAAGATCCTGACACAAGACCGGACAGTTCTGCCCGGTCTTGTGTCTCATATCGCATAAGTCCAATCTCTATTACAGGAAGTGATAATTAAAATGAGTACAAAGACTCCAACCGTCAATAAGAGATATCCCAAATACGGGTGGCATAACATCAAGAGAGATTTCCAGCTGAATTATGCGTTGACACTGATGATCCTGCCCGTATTTGCGTTCTACATTATTTTCCATTACGGCCCTATGTACGGTCTGCAGATCGCGTTCCGCGATTACAACCCGGTTGACGGTGTAACCGGCAGTCCGTGGGTCGGCCTTAGGCACTTTATCAGCTTCTTTAATAACTTTTATTTTGGAAGACTGATCCGCAACACATTACTGATTTCCGTTGAGACGCTTGTTTTCGGATTCCCGGCACCGATCATTTTCGCGATCCTGCTGAATGAGATCCGGACCTCCTGGTATAAGCGTACACTTCAGACTCTGTCCTATCTGCCGTACTTCATTTCCACGGTTGTTATGTGCGGTATCATCGTTAACTTTACCCGTTCCGACGGTGTTATCAACGATATCGTCGCAGCCTTTGGCGGACAGAGAAAGACGATGCTCCAGTATCCTCAGTACTTCCGTCCGGTATACGTTATTTCCGGAATCTGGCAGTCCCTGGGCTGGAACTCCATCATTTATCTGGCAGCGATTTCCGGTATCGATATGCAGCTGTATGAGGCTGCGAAGATCGACGGCGCGGGACGTTTCGCGCAGGTCTTCCATGTAACGATTCCGAGCATTGCTCCGACCATCATTATCTTGTTTATTCTCCGAATGGGATCCATGTTCTCTGTCGGATCCGATAAGGTTCTTCTTTTGTATAACTCGGCCACCTATGAGACGGCGGACGTTATCTCCACCTATGTATACCGTCGAGGCATTCTGGACGGAGACTTCTCCTTCTCGGCTGCGGTTGGCTTGTTTAACTCACTGATCAACTTCTTCCTGATTATTGTCACGAATAAGATCAGTTCCATGGTCTCCGAGACCAGTCTGTGGTGATTGCTATGGCTAAGAATAAAATTACCGTTAATAAAGCGAATAAGATTAAAGCATCGTTCGGCAGTATTCTTTTCGATACCTTTAACCATATCTTCCTCGGACTTGTCGCTATCATCTGTCTGTACCCGCTGCTGTACGTTCTGTGGGCATCCCTCTCCGATCCGCTGTCACTGATGAAGCATACCGGTATCCTGTGGGCTCCGCTGCAGCCGCCGACCCTGTGGGGTTACAGACTGACCATGCAGAATAAGAATATTCTGGTTGGTTATCAGAATACGCTTTTCCTCGTTGTTGTCGGTACTACGCTGAACGTATTCTTCACGGCTATGGCCGGATATGTACTTTCCCGTAAGACATATCTGTGGAGAAACCTCATCATGGCACTGATCACATTCACGATGTTCTTCGGCGGCGGCATGATCCCGACCTTCCTGCTGGTTAAAGGCATTGGCCTGTATGACAGCCGTTGGGCTCTGATCATCCCCGGAATCGTCAGCACCTACAACCTGATCATTACCCGTACCGCGATGGCAGCTCTGCCAGACAGCCTTGAGGAGTCCGCTAAGCTTGACGGAGCGGGTGATTTCACGATCTTCCTGCGGATAGCATTGCCGCTGACCAAGGCGAATATCGCGGTTATTACCCTGTACTACGCGGTTGGACACTGGAACGCATGGTTCAACGCTCTGCTGTATCTGAAGAGCTCCAGCAAATGGCCTCTGCAGATGATCCTTCGTCAGATCCTGATCATCAATGATACCAGCAATATGTCGGATGTTAACGCTTCCGCTAACCAGGACGCGGACATGATGTTCATGGCCCGTGAGTTGGTTCAGTACGCTGTTATCATCGTATCCACGCTCCCGATTCTGGCTGTATATCCGTTCATCCAGAAGTACTTCGTAAAGGGCGTTATGATCGGATCCATCAAGGGATAATTCTGATCAGCAGAACTTAAGAGATTCGTTAACAGAATCCGTTTAAAAGAGTCCCGGGCAGAAATGTCCGGGATTTTTGTTGTTTTTTTGGGCATCTTGTGGTAAAGTAGGAATGGTGAAATTATGTGCGGCGGAAGCAGGAGCGGCAGGCTATAGGCGGAGGTGAGACGTCTGATCCGGAAAAAAGCAGCGGTTCTGATTCTGGCGGTTTTGCTGGTACTGTCCGCGGTAGCCGGCTGTCAGAGCAGAAAAGAGTATACGTATTATTATTACGACTATTTTGATACGTTTTCATCTCTGACTGTATACGCGGCGGACGAGGCGACCGCGAATCATTATGATGAAATTGTCCGCGAATACCTCTCCCGTTATGATATCCTGCTGGATTCTTATGAGCCGCATGAGGGCACGGTCTGTCTGTATATGGTGAATGAGCAGGCCGGCATCGAGCCGGTCGCGGTCCCGGATGAGCTCTATGCATTCCTGGAATACGGACTGGCTGCCTTTGATATAACAAAAGGATCTGTCAATATCGCGATGGGCGCGCTCCTGCGGCTCTGGCAAGAGCAGCTGAACCGGAAAGCGGACGGTGCACCGGCGGCCCTCGCGCCGACGCTGCCGGATACAATACCGACGCTGCCGGACCCCGCGGCCCTGCGGGAGGCAGCGCTGCATGCGGACCCGGCAAATGTGATCCTGGATCCGGCGAACCGGACGGTCTTTTTCAAGGATCCGCTGATCAAGCTTGACGCGGGGGCTCTTGGCAAGGGATATGTCTGCGCCAGGATCGAGGAAGCCCTGCGGGCCGCGGGTTGTAACAGCGCGCTGTTGTCAGCCGGCGGCAATGTGTTGACGATCGGTACGCCTCCGGGTCTTGCCGGATGGAATGTCGGGATACGCAACCCGGATCCGGATGCTGCGGAGCAGGTCTACACCGTATGGCAGGTCAAGGATGCTTCCGTTGTTACGAGTGGGGATTATGAGCGGTATTTCGTGATCGGGGATACGCGGTATCACCACATTATCGATCCGAAGACGCTGTATCCGGGGACGCGGTATCACAGTATAACGATATCCTGCCGGGACGCTGCCGCAGCGGACATGCTTTCCACCGCGTTATTTCTGCTTCCGGAGGCGGACGGCCGGGCGCTTGCCGCGGAGTATAATGCCCGGGTGCTGTACATTTATAACGATTATTCCTCGGGTTAAGGCGAGGTGAGACTTAGTTATGGATTTGTTCTGTTTTGTGATCGGGTATCTCTTCGCCGCGTTCGAGCTGAATGTGGGCATTGTGGATATTCTGCCGGACGTTGTGGGCTTTGTGTTCCTCACGATCTGCAGCCTTCTTCTGATCCGGAAGAAAGTGCTGCCAGTGTGGTCTGTGATTCTGTCCGGGTTAGGGCTGATCGGCTCTGTTCTGATCCTGGTTCTCGATCGGTCCATGCTCTGGTGGTGGATCCGTCTGGCCGACCACGCGGTATTGCTCGTCTGGATGTTTATACTCTTCCATGCCGCGCTGCCCGACGCGGTGAAAGGCTCTGTTGCGAGGATCCGTAAGCAGACGCTTCGGCTCGCGCAGATAATTCTGCTGCTTCTGGTGATTTTCGGCGGAATGCTGTCGCTGACAACAGCATTGTCCGCGATTGTTGTGGCGATTGAAGCGCTGCTCGTCATTTACGTTATCGTTGCTGTCTCCCGGGACTGGCCGGGACGGACGGTATAATATATTAAAGGAGGATTTGCCTGTTATGTTGAAGTACACGCTTACTGGATTCGCTGATGAGATCTCTCCCGATCTGGATGTACAGATGAACGTCCTGGATTCCCTGAAGATCCGCCATATCGAGATGCGCGGTGTCGATGGGAAGAATCTTTGCGACTATACGGTAGAGGACGCAAAGAAGGTCAAAGAGCGCCTGGACGCCCGCGGAATCAAGCTTTCCGCCATCGGTTCTCCTCTTGGAAAGATCAAGATCACGGATCC
>CACZPA010000119.1 GCA_902782895.1 uncultured Eubacteriales bacterium | reverse complement strand
GACGCGTATTTTTTCGCGTTCAGCAGGTTTTCGATCATCTCGTAAACAGAGGTTTTGATTTCTGCCATATTTCTACCTCCTTAGGACGTATTTGAGAAAAAACGATTAGAGATTGTCGTCCGGGACCCTTGCCGCGAGAGGCGTCTCGAGCTGGGACGGATCATTCAGAAACTTGCGGAACAGCCGCAGCGCCTTGGCGAAATACAGGCCGTCGCAGCAGCGCTCGTCCGCCACGAGTCCGAAGCCAAGCGATTTAACCGGGACAAAAGCCCCGCTGCGGTAGACGGGGATCGTCTTCTCCTTGCCCATCGCGAGGAAAAGCCCCGTCGTGCCGAAATTATAGACGTGATGGAAGATATGATTGATCCCGAGGGATTTCAGATTGGTCAGGAAGAACGATGTATGGAAGGGACTGGCTTCCATGACAAAGCGCGGGAGCATATTGATCTTATCGGTCCACATCAGGAAATTGATCACGAGCTTGATGAGGAAGCTTGGCGTCTTCATCAGCAGATGGGCGACCTTGTCGGTCTCGTTGGTCTCGGTCTGCAATCGCTCTTTTTCAATCGCGTCGTTGATCGCCTTCGCGATCTCCTGAATCGTCTCCGTGCCTTCAAAACAGAGCTTGAGGGTCGTCTCAACGTCTCCGTCGACGAGCTTCCGGTGGATCGCGAAGCTGACCCAGATCTTTTCGCGGGCATAGAGCTTGCCATTCATGACGAAACGGTTCAGCTTGGGACGAATCGCCAGAATCCGGACCGTCGCCGCGATCAGAATGTGCATATAGGACAAGGGAAGCCCCTGCGCACGCCAGGTGCGGATATATTCATCCATCGCGGTGCATTCGAAGGAGTCCTCATACATGACCATCGAATCACTGCGTTCCTTCATAATATAAGGGATGATACGGTCGAAAGGATCCAGTTTTTTAAGCAATCGTCCATCAGGCCTTTTTCCGAACATAATGGTAGCCCTCCCATGTGTATAGATATTCTAAAATTATAGCATCGTTATGTCAGAATGTCAAGCTTGCGGATGGCTTGACAATTGAGCTTTCTGCCTGTATAATCGGTTTATCATGTAGGGAAACGGAGGCTTGACGCGGGATGAAGAAAGAAGTGATCCGCAAATATCTGATGGAGCTTGTGCTGTGTCTGGCACTTGCCGCTTTAGCCGTCGTTGTCGCGTATTTCGGTTACACGCTTCTCTTTGGAGAAGTCGGAGAGAATCTGGCAGAGCAGATCAACAGTATGATTCCATGAAATACTATATAGCAGCGCATCAGCACATCTATCCGCCGGAGGAGTTGTATCTCGAGGCACACGCGTCCACGATCGAAGCGCTCCCCGACGGGATGCTTGTCGCGGCGTGGTTTGGCGGTACCAAGGAAGGTAATGACGATGTGGCGATCTGGAGCAGCCGTTATGTGGACGGCCGCTGGGAGCCGCAGCGTAAGATAGCGGACGCAGAGGGGGTTCCCTGCTGGAATCCGGTCTTATTTGATGCCGGTGACCGGCTTGTTTTGTATTATAAGGCGGGCAAACCGATCCCGTGCTGGCAGACGTTCTACGCGGAGTCAACGGACGGGGGACGGACCTGGAGCGAGCCGCAAGAGCTTGTGCCCGGTGATGTCGGCGGACGCGGCCCGGTCAAGAATAAATGCATCAGACTGTCTGACGAAGCGATCCTCGCACCGGCCTCGATCGAGACCGAGACGAGCTGGGACTGTTTTGTCGACCGGTCCGAGGACAACGGACATACCTGGACGAGGAGCCCGTTTGTGCCCCTTGATCACAGCAAACTGCAGGGTAAAGGCATCATCCAGCCGACGCTCTGGGAGGATGACGCGCATCTCGTGCACATGTATACACGCAGCACAGAGGGACAGATCTATCACGCGGTATCGGCGGATATGGGACGGACCTTCACAGAGGCGGTCCCGATCGCGCTTCCGAATAACAACAGTGGCATCGATCTGACGAGACTCGACGACGGGCGGCTTCTGCTCGTGTATAATCCGGTCCCGGGCAACTGGGCCGTGCGGACTCCGATCTGTTTTACCGTTTCGTCCGATAACGGGCAGACCTGGGAGAAGGATCAGTATCTGGATCACTATCCGGCGGAGGAGAAGCAGCGGGATTCGACATTTGCCTATCCGGCGGTCATCGCGAGGGGCAAGGACGTCTATATTACCTATACGTGGAAAAGGCAGACGATCTCGTTCTGGCATCTGGTGATGCTATGAGCGGGAGCATGATCGGCGCGGTGATACACAAGGCCGCAAGCGCGGTCCTGAATCTGTGGAATTATACGCCCTGGGCGCAGCAGCTGCGGGTGAGCCGGTACCGTGTCGCTTCGGCCCGCGTGCCGGAGGCTTTTGACGGCTTTAGAATCGTACAGATCACGGATCTGCACGGGCGGATGTTCGGACCGGAGCAGGCGGATCTTGCCGCGTGTGTCCGGAAGCTGCGGCCGGATCTGATCCTGATCACGGGCGACATGGTGACCGACAATTACGATGGAACCTGCCGGGACGCGGCGCGCGAGCTGTACAAAGCAATGGACGCGATCGCACCGTCCTATGCGATTCTCGGCAATCACGAGATCGTGTCGGACCGGTTTATGATGATCCTTAAAGATATCGAAAACAGCCCGGTGCGGCTCCTGCGGGGCGAGTCCGTGCGGATCGCGCGGGACGGATCTGAGACGGAGGACAAAATGGTTCCCGTGATCCGTCTGGCGGGGATGGACAGCGGACCAGCGGACGGCATGCTGCGAAGGATCGACGGCGATCCGGATTATGTGGAGGATCGGCTGCGGGATTTCCTGCCGCGTAATAATGAGTACACGATTCTGATGAATCATAAGCCCGAGGCGCTGCCGTATTGCGCACGGTGCGGTGTGGATCTGGTCTTCAGCGGGCACGCGCACGGCGGGCTGATACGGCTTGGCGGGGACAGATCGCTGATTGCGCCGGACCAGGGATTTTTCCCGAAGTACACACGCGGGCTGTACCGCGAAGGGCATACGGTGGAGGTTGTTGGTACAGGGCTGGGAGGGCCGAGACTCGGGATCCGTCCCGAAGTGGTCCTTACAGTGCTCGGCAGCCATTCGGCGTGAGCATTCAGCCGCCGGGCATGAAGCGCGCGCGGGCGCGACACACAGTCGACTGGCATGACGCATTTTGAAAAAATACAATTGACGCTTGTCAAAACGCCGTTTCTATGGTAAGATAAGACCAACGAAACGGTGTTTTTGTTATTGTAATTTAATACGGAGGGGATTAATTATGATCGGTAATGTGATCGTCGGACAGTCGGGCGGTCCGACAGCTGTAATGAATTCAAGCCTTGTCGGCGTGTACAAGACGGCTTTTGACCTGGGGCACGGCAGCGAGATCTATGGCATGAAGAACGGTATCAGCGGCCTGCTGAAGGAGAGTATCGTGGATCTGTCAGAGCATATCCGGGACGATCTGGACATCGAGCTCTTTAAGAGGACGCCGTCCGCGTATCTTGGATCCTGCCGCTACAAGCTGCCCGAGATCGGCGAGAACGACGTGATCTACAACCACGTCTTTGAGACGCTGTACAAATACGGCATCCGCAATTTCTTCTATATCGGCGGAAACGATTCCATGGATACGGTCTATAAGCTGTCACAGTACGCGGAGAAGATCGGCGCGCCGATCTCTTTTATCGGCATTCCCAAGACGACCGATAACGACCTGATGGTGACGGATCACGCGCCGGGTTACGGCAGCGCGGCCAAGTATATCGGAACGATTACAAAGGAGCTCATTCGGGACGGATACGTCTATGATTCCGGCATGGTAACGGTTCTGGAAGTCCGCGGCCGCGGGAGCGGCTGGCTGGCCGGCGCGGCTGCCCTTGCGAAAGGCGAGGACTGTGATGGACCGGATCTGATCTATCTGCCGGAACTGCCGATGGATATCGAGGATTTCCTGGACCGGGTCGGACAGCTCCGCAAGGAGAAAAAGGCCGTGCTTGTGGTCGTTGCGGATGGCGTGAAGCTGGCGGATGGTCGTTATGTCTGCGAGCTCGCCAAGCCGACGCTTTTCTATGACGCGTTCGGCAATCCGTCACTGTCGGGAACCGCGCAGTATCTGGTCGACCGCATTATCGAGAGATACGGCTGCGAGGCACGCGCGGTTGGCTTTAACAGCATGCAGCGTTGCGCATCCCACATTGTGTCCCGCGTGGACATGACGGAAGCGTTCCAGGTCGGCGGAGCTGCTGTGCGCGCGGCGTTTGACGGCGAAACAGGCAAGATGGTCACGCTGGAGCGTTTGCTGCAGGATCCGTATCAGTGCGCGACCGGACTGTGCAGTCTGCGCGATGTAGCGGGACAGTCCAGACCGATCCCGCAGGAGTGGATCGATCCGTACAACATGAACGTGGATCCGGAATTCCTGCGCTACGTCCGCCCGCTGATCCAGGCGGATCTCCCGCCGATCATGGTCGACGGCCTGCCGCGCCACGCTTTCTTCCGGGAGAAAAAGCAGCAGGACTGGAATCCGATGATGATGTAATCCGGGACGGATCACACAAACAGCATCCGTATAAAACTAACGACAAATGGCTGTGAAAGCTCGTTCTTTCACAGCTTTTTTGTTTGGCTTTCCCAATTTTTTTTGAAGAAGGACTTGACAGAGCTGATCTACAATGGTAGACTATAATCAAAGTCTACGGCTGTAACACTTAGCGCTTAACAAGGAGAAACAATAATGAAAAACGAACTTGGCAGTTTGGAGGAACGGTTTGCGGATATCGTGTGGGCGCATGAGCCGGTCGCTTCCGGAGAGCTTGTCCGTATCTGCGAGAAAGAGCTGAACTGGAAAAAATCGACGACATATACGGTTCTGCGCAGGCTTTGTGAGAAAGAGCTGCTGCAGAATGTCAAAGGGACCGTAACGTCGCTGGTGTCCCGGAAGGATTTCTATGCGTCCAAGAGCGCGCAGATCGTGGAGGAGTCGTATCAGGGATCCCTGCCGTCCTTCATTGCCGCGTTTGTTTCCACAAAAAAGCTTACAGCAGAGGAGGCGGCGGAGATCCGGAAGATGATCGACGCCTATGAGAAAGAGAGTTGAGAATGAGCACGTTGTTCGTAAAAGTCCTGAACATGAGCCTGACAGCCGGCTGGCTGATTCTCGCTGTGATGGTCTCGCGGTGGCTGCTGAAGAGAGCCCCGCGGAGGATCATCTGTTTGTTGTGGACTTTTGTCGCGGTCAGGCTGATTCTGCCGTTCTCACTGCAGAGCGCTGTGAGCCTGATTCCGAGCAGCAGGCCGATTCCGGCGGATATCGCCTTGTCCGGTAATTCAGCCATCGATACGGGGATTTCTTTTATCGATAACGCCTTTAATTCAGCAAATGCGGACAATCCGGCGCCGGATCATGCGGAGAGTTCTCATGCAGAGAGCTCCCATCCGACAAGCCCGGCTTCGCTGACGCCGAGACCGGAAGCCAGCGTCAATCCGATGCAGGTCGTATGGGAGGCCGCATCCAGACTGTGGCTCGTTGGAATCGCGGCGATGCTCCTGTATGCTTTGCTCAACTACTT
>CACZPA010000118.1 GCA_902782895.1 uncultured Eubacteriales bacterium | reverse complement strand
GAAAGGATCTTGGTCAGCTCGTTCAGAGACTTGCCGGGAACCGTCATCTTAAAGCTCCGGTTGCCGGAGATCTCGGTCTTCTGCATGGAAATACGGAATCCGTCGACCGCTACGACATGCAGGAATCCATCATGAACATCGATCAGCTCGCCTGTCAGGACCGGACGTCCCGCGTCCTCCTGCGCGATCGAGAAGATCGTCTTCTGCACCATCAGACGGAATTCATTCTGCGGCAGCACCATTTCATTCTCGCTCTGAACATCCTGGATCGGCGGGAAATCCTCTCCACTCTGTCCGGGAATGTTGAACTTGGAATTGCCGCTCTGAATCAGAATGTTATCCTGATTATCGGTCTCGATCAGGACCTCTTCATCCGGAAGTCTGCGGATGATCTCGGAGAAGATCTTTGCGTTGACCGCTACTTTGCCGGGCTTACGGATCGTTGCCTCGGACGTGCTGCGGATACCGATATCCAGATCATTGGCTGTCAGTGTGAAAACTTCGTCTTTCGCTTCCAGCAGGATGCACTGCAGAACAGGCATTGTGGTCTTCTGTGATACGGCACGGATAACTGTATTCACACTTTTGATTAATAAGGTCTTGCTGCAAAGAATGTTCATGAGATCCTCCTTGGAGTGCATAATAGATAGTATAGGATTCTTTTGTAGTAATAATAGTAATAGGGGCTGTGATTTTGGGGAAAACGTCGTTTTTCCCGATGATCAGGCGAAAAAACGTGTGCAGATCCATGTGGGAAAAATCTGAATAACTGTCCCGGTTTTCCACGTTGTCCACACAGACCGGACCGGAGTCCTGTAACAGCGTTTCTTTTTGTAGACATTATACTCCAGAATTCACAGGATGTCCACATTTATTTATGTGGATAAAGTGGATAACCATACCGGCTTGTCCACATTTACACCGGTCTGTTGATTGTAAATTGTTGATTATTCTCCGTTAAGACGGCGCTCGATATCGCTGATCGTGCGGGTCAGCTCTTCATTATTGGGAGCATGCAGGTTTTTCAGATCGGAAGAGATCCTGTCCGCGCCATGCATGATCGTTGTATGATCGCGTCCGCCGAGTGCCGCGCCGATGGTCTTGAGCGGATCGGTCGTAAGCTTGCGGCACAGATACATCGCGATCTGACGCGGATAAGCGATATTCTGCGGCTTTTTCTTGGACTGCATATCCTCCTGCGTAACGGAAAAATATTCGCAGACGCATTCAATAATGCGCTGGCATGTGATCGTCTTTTTCAGATCGTTGCCTGTGTAGTCCTTCAGCGCCTGAGAAGCGATATCGATGGTAATCTCGGTATCCGGATTCTGCAGTTTGCCGTAGGCCTCGACTCTTGTCAGTGCTCCTTCAAGGTCACGGATATTGGAATTGACATGCCCTGCGATATAGCTTAAGACTTCCATATTCACATGGGAATTGTTCTGTTCGATTTTTTTCTTGAGGATCGCGACACGCGTTTCATAATCAGGAGCCTGGATGTCGACTGTCAGGCCCCATTTGAAGCGGGAGCGGATCCTCTCCGCGAGGTGCTCGATCGCTTCCGGCGGACGGTCCGAGCAGATGACGATCTGCTTATTCGCGTTATAAAGTGTGTTAAAAGTGTGGAAAAACTCGTCCTGCGTCGCTTCCTTATTGCCGAGGAACTGGATATCGTCGATCAGGAGTACGTCGATCTGACGGTATTTCTCGCGGAAAGCGTCTGTTTTACCGGAACTGATCGAATTGATCAGCTCATTGATAAAGGTTTCGGACGGTACATACAGGACGTTTTTGGTCGGGTCGTTCTCCAGAACGTGATTGCCGATCGCGTGCAGCAGGTGCGTCTTGCCAAGTCCGGAATCGCTCCAGATAAACAGAGGATTGTAGGTATTTCCGGGAAAATCCGCGACGGCAAGGCAGGAATGATAAGCGAGCTTGTTGTGTGTGCCTTCGACAAAGGTCTCGAACGTATAGCGCGGATTGAGGTTGGCACGGGATTTGTTCTCCCGGACCAGATCCGAATCCTCGCGGATCGGCTGCGCCGACTCGTCCGGAGAGAGAATCTCAAACGTAAAATCCGGATAGTTGAGCATATCGAAGCAATTCTGGATCAGATCGCCGAACTTCTGCGGGATCAGCTCCTTTGCAAGAGAATTGGAGGAACGCAGCACAAGAACATGCCGTCCATCCTCTTCGCGGACAGCGACAGCCTCCATATCCTGGAACCAGCCGTTATAGGTGATCGGCATCAGTTCCTGCTGCAGCAGCTTCTGTATCTCGGAATAAATGACTTTAGGATCCATGCGTACCTCCGGAAAAATGCTTGTGTATAAGTTATCCACCATGAAAAATGGGATAAAAACAAAGAAAATGTGGAAAAATCCACTATTTTGCACGGAATAATCCACTTAGTTGTCCACATTTTGTGGATATCTGTGATGTCAGGTTAAAACTGAAGTGCTCTTATCATACCACAAAAAGTTGGTCAGATGCAACTGTTTCGATTGACATTTTCTGAAAAAAAAAGTATGATACAAGAGATGAAAAAATCAAGAGATACATTAATAAAGAAAAGATCAGGGAGGATTCTGCAATGTTAATCCGCAAAGTCACCGATCCGGAGTTTTCCCGTTTCGGGAAAGTGGTGGAAGGTTATGATTTCGGGCCGCTTCTCGCGAAGCTTGTGGAAGTCAGTGAGAAACCGGCAGATCATACAATTTATGTACCTTCAGATCCTGAGCTGGAGAAGGAGCCTGTTTTCACGCAGCTTCAGGACCGTGCCTACGGCGGCATGCTGATTCAGATCGGTTACTGCAACGGCAACAATTATCTGCTGAACTGCCTGGAGTATCACAGGGATTCGGAGATCAATATCGCGGCTGACGACGCCATTCTGATCCTCGGACGGATGGAGGATATCAAAGACGGCAAATACGATACCGCTAATGTGGAAGCTTTCCTGGTGCCTAAGGGATGTGCGGTCGAGGTCTACGCGACCAGCCTGCATTACGCGCCCTGCACGGTAGAAGGCACGGACGGTTTCCGCGTGATTGTGGTACTGCCGCGCGGCACCAATACAGATAAGCCGGATTATGAGCCTGCCTGTGAAGAAGACCGCTGGATGACGGCCCGCAACAAATGGCTGCTCGCGCATCCGGAAGCTCCGGAGGCGGCAAGCGGCGCATATATCGGCCTTGTCGGCGTCAATACGGATATCAGAAAGTAATTTTATTTAATAATATACAACTGGGGGATTTATTTATGAACAACATTCCGAATGTAAAACTGGGACTGATCGCTGTAAGCCGTGATTGCTTCCCGATCGCTCTTTCCGAGATGCGCCGCGCGGCTATCGCTGCCGGATGGGAGAAGGAAGGATCCAAGACAGAGCTCTATACAAGCCCTGTAACGGTGGAGAATGAGCTCGACATGCTCAAGGCGGTTGAAGACGTCAAAGCGAACGGCGTAAACGCGCTGGTTGTTTTCCTCGGAAATTTCGGGCCGGAGACACCGGAGACCGAGATCGCACAGCGCTTCAACGGACCTGTGATGTACGTTGCGGCGGCGGAGGGTGACGGAGACCTGATCAATGGCCGCGGAGACGCTTACTGCGGTATGCTGAACTGCTCTTATAACCTGGGAATGCGCCATATCCGTTCCTATATTCCGGAATATCCGATCGGCACGGCTGAGGATATCGTCAAGATGATCGGCGAGTTTGTACCGATCGCGCGCGCTATTATCGGTGTTCAGGGTCTGAAGATCATCACCTTCGGACCGCGTCCGCAGGACTTCTTTGCCTGCAATGCTCCGATCAAGGGACTGTATGAGATCGGTGTTGAGATCGAAGAGAATTCCGAGCTGGATCTGCTGGTTTCCTACAGAAAGCATAAGGATGACGCCCGCATTCCGGAAGTTGTCGCGGATATGAAGGCCGAGATGGGAGAGGGCCGTTACTATGAGGATATGATGGTCCGCATGGCGCAGTTTGAGCTGACGCTTCTGGACTGGGCCGAGGGACACAAGGGATCCCGCGAGTATGTCGCGTTCGCCGACAAGTGCTGGCCGGCGTTCCCGGAGGAATTCGGATTTGAGCCCTGCTATGTAAATTCCAGACTGGCAAGCCGCGGCATCCCGGTATCCTGCGAAGTTGATATCTACGGAGCGCTTTCCGAATATATTGGCGCCTGTGTATCCTGTGACGCGGTGACACTGCTTGACATCAACAATTCCGTACCTGCCTCCCTGTACAAGAAGGAAATCGAGGGCAAGTTCCCGTATCAGCTCACTGACACGTTCATGGGCTTCCATTGCGGTAATACTCCTTCCTGCAAGATGTGCGACAGCCGCGCGATCAAGTATCAGCTGATCCAGCACCGTCTGCTCGAGCCGGCGGGATCCGAGCCTGATTTCACCCGCGGGACGCTGGAAGGCGACATCGCGGCTTCCGAGATCACGTTCTATCGCCTGCAGTGCGACAGCGAAGGCAATCTGCGCAGCTACATCGCGGAGGGCGAGGTCCTTCCGGTTGCGACCGGTTCCTTCGGTGGCATCGGAATTTTCGCGATTCCGGAGATGGGCCGTTTCTATCGTCACGTTCTGATACAGAAGCGCTTCCCGCATCACGGCGCGGTCGCGTTCGGACACTTCGGGAAGACTCTGTTCGAGGTCTTCAAGTATCTCGGCGTTCAGGACATCGCCTACAATCAGCCGAAGAGCCTGCCGTATCCGACAGAGAATCCTTTCGCGTAAGATTCTGACCGGAATAAGTACGGATTATATAGCAGCTTAGACAGACAATCGGCGCTGCGGTACCGGAAATACCGTAATAACCGGACCGCGGCGCTTTTTTAGAAATTTCATTTACGACAAAAAAGAGGAGGGGTTATCGTGGAAATCACGCAGGTACAGGCAAAAGCAGAACAGATCCGTCAGAATATCGAGAAGGTCATCGTCGGCAAGACCGATGTGATCGAGAAGGTCCTGACAGCGCTTCTCAGTCAGGGTCATGTTTTACTGGAAGACGTACCGGGAACCGGTAAGACAATGCTGGCAAAGGCACTCGCCAAGTCCATCAATGTCCGATTCAAGCGAATCCAGTTTACCCCCGATCTGCTGCCGTCCGACCTGATCGGTATTAATTATTTCAACCAGAAACAGGGCGAATTTGAGTTCCGTCAGGGTGCGCTCTTCACCAATATCCTGCTCGCGGACGAGATAAATCGCGCAACCCCGCGTACACAGTCGAGTCTGCTCGAGAGCATGGAGGAAAAACAGATCACGGTGGACGGCGTAACGTATCCGCTCGAGAAGCCCTTTTTCGTCATCGCGACGCAGAATCCGATCGAGACCGGCGGAACCTTCCCGCTGCCGGAGGCGCAGCTGGACCGTTTCCTGATGCAGCTTTCCCTCGGCTATACCGATAAAGAAGGATCCCTCGCGATCCTCGACCGTTTTGTAAAAGGCGCTCCGGATCAGGAGATCGAGCCGGTCTGCACGGCGGAGGAGCTGCTCGAGATGCAGCAGGCCGTGAAGACCGTCTACGTGCATCCGGACGTCGCGGCTTATACCGTTGATATTGTAGAGAAAACCCGCGGCCGTGAGGACGTTTCGCTTGGCGTCAGCCCTCGAGGCAACCTGTCGCTTGTCAAGGCGGCGCAGGCGCTCGCGGCCGTACGCGGACGCAATTTCGTATCGCCGCAGGATATCAAGGACCTTGTGATCCCGGTTCTGGGCCACAGAATGATCCTCTCCAGCGGTCTGCGCAACCGTTCCACACAGATAGAAGGAATTCTGAACGGCATTCTTTCCACTGTACCCGCGCCGACCGAGGACTGGAAGACCGAATCGTAAGGTAAGCTTATGCCAATCGTCATTCTACTGATCACCGCAGCCCTGCTGTACATTTTGCAGGAGCGGGTGTACCGGCGGTTCTGGGCCGATAACCTGCATACACAGGTGGTTTTTACCGACCGGTTTATTCACGAGGGGCAGAAGACCGAGATCGTGGAGACGCTTTCCAACGGCAAAATCCTGCCGCTGCCATGGGTTTACGTTAAATTCCGCGTAGACTGCAATCAGAAAGCGTTCCAGTACCGCAGCGACCTTTTCTCCATCCGGTTCTATCAGCAGATCCGCAGACGGATTCCGTTCGAGCCGGACAAGCGGGGAATCTATACGATCCACGGCATCGATCTGATCAGCAATAACCTCTTTATAACGACCAAATACGTCAAGATCATCGAGGATACGGAGATGATGACGGTCTATCCGCGGCTTGTCAGCGCGGAGGAGTACAGCATACCGTTCCAGAAGATGATGGGTGACATCGTGACGCGGCGCTTTATGCTGGAGGATCCGTTCCTGTTCAAGGGGATCCGCGAGTACCAGCCGTACGACAGCATGAAGAGCATCAACTATAAGGCTTCAGCCCGCGCGGGCAAGTGGCTTGTGAATATGTATGATTATACAGTTTCACAGAAAGTCACGATCCTGCTCAATATGGACCGCGCCAATCAGTACTACGACAACCGTCTGTATGAGAACAGCATCCGCATGGCGGCATCGCTGACGGCCGCGTTTGAGCAGGAAGCGATCCCGGTGGAGCTGATATCCAACGGCAAAGACGTTTTTACCGGGGAGCCGGTCACAGTGGAGTCCGGATGCGGCACAGGCCATATGCATACGCTCTTTGAAAGCCTTGCAAGGCTTGAGATCAGCGAAGAGGTAGAGGATCTGTCTCCCGTGCTGGAAAAAGCGGCCGAGGACCTGGACGCGGATCATATGTTTCTCGTCATCTCGCCGTTCTTCGGACCGGATTTTGTTGCCGCGTATGAGAAACTTTCGGCGGTCCATCCTTCAACGGAATGGATTCTGCCGGTCGTGCTTTCGGATCTGAATGATCCCGCGTTCCATGGGCAGATGCTGGCATCCTCCCACCGGAACGTCTATCTGTGGAAGGTGGATGCGGCATGACAGAGACGAATAAACGCAAATTCTTCCTGCATCTGCGTAAGATCGCGGTTCTGCTGTTCCAGCTGTATATCGTCGTGATCCTCGCGAGCTACATCATGACGGCGATAACCAAGGACCCCGCGGATATCTGGCGCATGCAGCTGCTGGTGATTCCGATCCTGTATCTGTATCTGATCCGCTGCAAGGTCCGCAATTTCTTCCTGTTCTTCCTGCTGCACCTGCTCGCACTGCTGCCGGCCGCCGTTTATATTCCGCTGCTCGGCAATCCGACGGTGGAAGCCATCTATATCGGCGGTCTGAAGGTCGAATACTATATGACATGGGACGCGCTCGGCAAGTTCGGCATCGGCATAATGGTCCTGGCGGAGGTCTTCTTCATTATTATTTCGGCAGTCGATCATTTTAAGGGCCTTTCCGATACGGTCGGCATGGGCGGACTGATCGTCCTGACGCTGGTCCTTACAGCGGGATACCTTGGCGCGGACATTATGCAGAATGCCTTTATAAGGCCGTATCTGCTGGGCTGCGAGCTGGCCGCGATTCTGGTTTATTTCGAAGACATGCATACCCGGAACGTCAACAATACGCTGACGAATATCAACGAAATGCTGAACCAGCCGGAGCAGAAGATCCGCCGTTCCAATAACCGGATTCTGCTGATGTTCCTCGTGGGGACCGCTGTATTCGCGCTGATCGCGGTCGCGCTGCGGCTGGACCGCGTGATCGTATGGCTGCTGCAGGCGCTGCTTGCCGGGATCCGTTTCCTGGTCGGACTGATCCCCAAAAAAGACGCGCCGCCGGATGAGACGTCCATACCGATCGATTCCGCGCCGGAGCCCTCCGGTGATCATGAAATGATGCCGCCGGACGGCGGATCGACAGCCGCGATCTGGATCTATCTTGAATATCTGATGACCTTTGCCCTGATCGTCGCGATCGTGGGGCTCGTCATTTACGGATTATACCGTTTCTACAAGTGGTTCTATTCCCGCAGCCTCAAGACCGTTCACGCGGACGAGTTCGAAGAGACGACGGATTATATCGAAACAAAGCCGACAGAGAGAGTCCGCCGGCCCGGTTCGTTCCTCGAACGCCTGCGCCTGACGGATGAAAAGAAGGTCCGCCGTATGTATAAGAAACGGCTGGCGGGGCCGATGAAGAAGGGCGACAAGGTGCGGCCTTCGGATACCCCGGAGGAGATTCTGCGGAAGCTCCCCGCCGAAAAACTGGACGCATTGTCGGAAGTCTATGAGCGTGCCAGGTACTCCCGCGAAGGGATTACCCGCGAGGACGTAAAAAAAGCCGGAGGATAAAGAAACCATCATGCTTTCCAACTTTCTATTCAGTCTGAATGTAGCTCTGCCGATTTTTGTTCTGCTGCTTTTGGGCATTTTTCTCAGGAAAAAGAACATTCTGAACGATAACTTTGTAGCCTGCGCGAATACGCTGATCTTCAACGTCTGCCTGCCCGCGAAGCTGTTTTCCGATACGATGAACACGGACTTCACACAGGCGGTCGACTGGAAGTTCTTCCTGCTCCTGATCGGCGGAAGCCTGGTATTCTTCGTGTTTTTCTGGATCGTCGGCGCGGTCATGCTCAAGGAGCCCCGCAAGATCGGCGCGTTTGTCCACGGCACGTTCCGCGGCAATTTTGTCTATATCGGTTATCCGCTGATCCAGAATATCCTCGGCCTCTCCGCGCTGCCGGCGGAGGCGACGCTCGCGAGCGCGTTCATCCTGCCGCTCAATAACGTTCTGGCCGTCATCGTCCTGACCGTAACGAATAACCCCGGCAAGAAGATCGAGTTCGGCAAGATTTTCCTTTCGATCCTCAAGAATCCGATGATCCTCGGTATCCTCGTCGGACTGCCGTTCTCGTTTATCCGCACCGGCACGGGCTTTGAATTCCCGTTCGCGATTACCAAATCGCTCGGCTATCTCAGTAATCTGATCACGCCGCTCGCGCTGATCGTTATCGGCGCCAGCACCAAGTTCACGACGATCCGTGAGAGCATCAAGCCGATCGGCGTATCCTGCTTCCTGCGTCTGATCCTGCAGCCATTGGTCATCATTCCGCTGGCGGTTACGATGGGCCTCGGCACCGCGGCGATCGTCGTTCTGTTCGTCGTATACGCGGTTCCGGCGGCGGCCAATGTCTATATCGTTACGCAGAAAATGGGCGGAGACGCGGATCTCGCGGCCGGCATCGTTATCGCGTCGTCCGCGGTTTCGCTGTTTACGATGACGCTCGGGATCTTCCTGCTCAAAACGCTTGCGATTATCTAAACAAAGAAGATTGTTGTTTTCTGGGACTGTTATTATCTGATAAGGAGGGGACGGTATGCCGAGATCGGAAATCATCATGGGAATCCTGCTGCTTGGCGTGATTTTCATGACTGTCCGCAACATTTCATCCCGTATTTCGCTGAAACATCTGCAAGAGGAGGCCATCGTATATCACCGGGACACCCGCAGATGGCCCAAAGTCCTCCGGATCATCTGTCTGGTCCTCGCGGCCGGACTTTTCGGCTTTTTGATCTATTATCTGGGACAGGTCAATCTGATCAACCTCGCGGACATCTTTTTCGGATGGCTAGCCGCGATCGCGGTACTGGTCTTCTTTGGCGTCGCTCCGTTCAATCAGCAGGAGTGGGCCATTACGGAAAAAGGCGTATTCGTGTATAACGCCGGGACCATGATCCCCTGGGGACAGATCATCACCAGCGGTGTCGTGCCCGCGAAAAAAGGCCGGATGCACCGGATCACTCTGCAGATCAAAAAGGAGCAGGGCGAGATTTTCAAGGCGCAGTACCAGCCGCTGGGGATCGAATCCGAAGAAGAAGCGCGGAGGGTCAGCGATCTGATCCGCGACTTCATCCACGCGCTGGACCGCAAGAAGATCTACAAGCGCAATAAAGAAGAGCACGAGACAGAGCTGAAAAAACGCCGCTGGTTCTAAACCGGAAGGAGCAGAAGCATGAACGAGTATCTGGTGACGGATTACGGGACAACAGCCGACGGTGTGACCAATGACGGTCCTGCCGTGCAGCGCGCGGTCGATGCCTGCGCACAGGCGGGCGGAGGCCGTGTTGTTGTGCCTGCGGGCCGCTATCTGTGCGGCACGATCGAGCTGAAGGATCATGTGGAGCTGCATCTGGAAAGCGGCGCGGTGCTGATCGCGAGCCTGCGGGAGGAGGATTTCCGGCTGACGGTAAGTCCGGATTCGCAGGTCAGCGGGAACTCAGGGTATTTTATCGGCGCGGTTCACGCGAAGGACGTGGCGTTGACCGGTTTCGGTGAGCTGAACGGTCAGGGCAAGTCGGTCATGTATGACGACGGCTCGGACGGAGGAATCGGCGAGTGCCCGCTGTTCAGCGAAGGATTCCGCCCGCGCCTGACCTATTTTGAGGATGTGGAGGATCTGACCGTAAGGGACGTTACCATGCGGGATTCCTCTCTGTGGACGCTGCATCTGGCCGGCTGCCGGAGGGTCGTCGTCGACGGCCTGAAGGTCTGCAATGACCGCCGGAGCCCCAATACCGATGGGATCGATCCGGACTCCTGCCAGGACGTTCTGATTACGAATTGCCAGATCGAGACGGGTGACGACGCGATCGTCATTAAGGCGACAGGCCCGATGACACGCCCTTACGGACCGTGTGAAAACATCGTGATCCGCGGCTGCATCCTCTGTTCTCACGATTCCGCGCTGAAGCTCGGGACAGAGACGGTGGGCGATATCCGGAACATCCTGATGAGCGACTGCATCGTGAAGGACTGCTCCCGCGGCGTTGGCATACTGCTGCGCGACGGCGGGACGATCGAGAATGTCACAGCGCATCATATCACCGGCGCGGTACGGCAGTACGCCGGCGCCAGGTCCAGACAGTTCATCCCCGATTGGTGGGGCAAGGGCGAGCCGCTGTATCTGTCCGCTACGTACCGCAGAGGCACGAAGAAACCTGCCGGGACCATCCGCAATATCGTATTTGAGGATATCCGGCTGAAAGCCGAATCCAGCAGCTTTTTCCGCGGAGAGGCGGACTGCGTGATCGAGGACGTTACGGTCCGGAACTGCCGGTTTGATTATGAACGGCAGGGGACGCAGGAGCCGGGGCTTTTCGACGAGCAGCCGTCCGACAGGGACGTATATCCGCACACGATTCAAGCTTTTTACGCGAATCATGTGAACGGACTGCGGCTTGAAGATGTGCAGATCCGCTGGCACGCGCCGCGCGCGGCGGCCTGGAGCGGCCTTGTGGAGCTGGAGAATTGCCGTAACGTCAGCTTTGACCGTGTTCGGGAAGAGGACGTATAAGCAAGCAAATCAATAAGCAGGCATTTTAGCACAAAGAAAGGAAAACCGTTATGGAACAGGATGTTCGGGTCGGTATCGTTGGTCTGGGAGGCCGCGGCACAGGAATCTTAAAGGACGTTCTGCTGGAGCTGGGAGCGAAGATTACGGCTGTATGCGATCTGTATGAGGACCGCAGGGAAGAGGCGGCCGATATCGTCGAGAAGGCCGGTCAGCCAAGACCTTTTGTCACCGCGGATTACAGAGAGCTGTGTGCACGGAGAGACGTGGAGGCCGTTGTGGTGACAGCTGCCTGGGAGGCGCATGTGCCCGTGGCCTGCGCGGCCATGGAGGCCGGTAAATTCGTCGGGATCGAGGTCGGCGGCGCGTACAGTGTTGAGGACTGTTGGCGGATGGTCCGCACATATGAAGCGACAGGGACAGGTTTTATGTTCCTGGAAAACTGCTGTTACGGACGGAACGAGCTGCTGATCCTGAATATGGTCCGCCAGGGGCTTTTCGGAGAGGTCGTGCACTGCGACGGCGGCTATCAGCATGATCTGCGCGATGAGATCGGCTTCGGCCGGGAGAACCGCCATTACCGTTTCCGCAATTATCTGAACCGCAATGGTGAGAATTATCCGACGCATGAGCTCGGGCCGATCGCGAATATCCTGAATATCAACCGCGGCAACCGTATGGTTTCGCTGGTTTCAATGGCATCCCGTACCGCCGGGCTGCATGATTATCTGCTGCGGGAAAAAGGTCCGGACTACGATGCTTCTTCATTTGCGTTTACGCAGGGAGACATCGTGACGACACTGATCAAATGCGCGCATGGAGAGACGATCCGGCTGTCGCTGGATACGACGCTGCCGCGCTACTATTCGCGCGGGTTCACGATCCACGGGACGCGCGCCCTCTATACGGAAGACAACAACAGTATTTTCCTCGACAGCGAGGACCGCGCGCTGCATTTCAACTGGCGCGGCAAGTGGGACAACCTCAAGGAATTCTACGATAAATACGATCATCCCCTCTGGAAAGAATTCCAGGAGAAGGGTATTTTCGGCGGACATGGCGGAATGGACGGCCTGGTGTACGGCCGGTTCCTGGAAGCGGCGGCAGGTCTGCGGCCCGCGCCGATCGACGTCTATGACGCGGCGGCCTGGATGAGCATTACACCTCTGTCCGAGGCATCCATCGCAGCGGGAAGCGCGCCGGTGGCGATTCCGGATTTTACAGGAGGAGCCTGGACGACGCGCGAACCCTGGAATCCGTAAGCTTTCCGGCACATGCAGAGACTGAGCAGGAATGAAAAGCTCCTCTTCGCGGGAGCTTTGCTGCTGATCGCGGCAGCCTATATCATGAACTATGTGGAAATCAGCGTCGGCGGATACATTTTGAGAAGTTCCACGATCCGCGGAGCTCTTTTCATTGTGCTTTATTCCTGCTGGGGACGGACTCTGGAGCGGCGCGTGATGCATGCGGAAATCCGCCATTGCCTGATGGCAGAGCTCCTTCTGATCATTTTCTGGATTCTGGACAGATCCATTAAGTTTACCGGTATTTTCGATGAAACGACGACCGTCTATCTGTGGTATCTGTATTACCTGCCGATTCTGTTTATTCCTCTGATCGCCCTCCGGATCTCTTTTTGCCTCGGCAGGCAGGAGGATTACAGGCTTCCGATAAAAGCAGGACTTATATATCTGATTCCGCTTGTGCTCCTGTTGGCGGTTCTGACCAACAACGCGCACCAGCTTGTTTTTGTATTTCCCGGGCGCGTCCCGAACAGCATCGAGTACACATACGGCGCCGGTTATTTCGTCATCGTGGTATGGACCGCGGGCTGCATAACGGCAACGATCTTCCGGATGATCCATCGGAACCGCGTAACCAAGGGGAGATTCTGGCTGTATCTCCCGATCCTTCCGCTGCTTCTTCTGATCGTCTATTGTATCATCTATGTTCTCCGGTTTTCCGGACTGGAAACGATCAGGCTGCATGATATGAGTTCTGTTGTCTGTCTGATGATCGTTCTGTCATTTGAACTCTGTCTGCAGGTGGGCCTGATCCCTTCCAATGAAAGGTACCGGGAGCTTTTTCTGAATGCCGGACTTCCGGTCGGGATTTTTGACGATAAGATGCGGCCGTATCTGGTATCCAGGGCTTTCCGGGATACGGAAGAAGCCGCGCTGCAGAACGCGGCGGACGAGCCGCTAATCCTTCCGGACGGCATAAGGCTCGTCGGCAGCAGGATCGCGGGTGGATATTCCTTCTGGCAGGAGGATATCCGGAGCGCCGCGAAGATTCTGGAGGAGCTGGAGGATATGAACGAATCCCTGACCGAATCCAGTATCGCGGCGCGCAAGGCCTATGAGACGAGAAAAGAGCGGCAGCAGCTTGCGGAGCGGAACCGTCTCTACGATAGGATGCAGCGGGAGATACAGGGCAAACTGCAGACCGTGCAAGGGCTTGTCAGCTCCTTCGAAAAGGAAGAGGACCCGGAGGCGGAGAGGGAATTCCTCCTGCGGATTCTGCTGCTCGGCGTGTTTATCAAACGCCGCAGCAATCTGTTTTTCCTGTCCCAGGACTCCGGCAGGATCGATCCGGAGGAGCTGGAATATTGTCTGGAGGAATCCTTTGTCTATCTGCGGATGTGCGGGATTATCTGCGGATATGAGGTGCTGGGGCGGACAGGGATCTCATTCCGCGCGGCCTGCCGGATCTATGATTTTTTCGAAGCCGTTATGGAAGAGGGCTTTGATCAGTTTGAATCGGTCTACGTCCATATCCGGCAGCAGGAGGACGGCTGGAAGATCCTGACGGAGGTCCAGACGCGCGACTCCGGCTTTTTTGAAAAAGTAAACGGACGCAGTATATATGCGGAAGATGAGGGCGACGGCGCGGTCCTGCTCTCCCTTCATGTCGCGGAGGGAGGCGGTCGGCGATGAGTGTGAACAATACGCTTTTTATCGAATTGCTGTACATCCTGGACGCTGTCCTGATCTGCCTGGCGGTATATGAGTGGGAGCAGCGCAAAGGCCGATTCCTGCTGGCCGGGGGGATGGCGGCGGCACTGTTTGTCTGGAGCCTCTGCCTGACCAGTATGGATAAGCAGAGAAATCTTCCGGCCATCCCGGAAAGAAACCTGCTGCACTGGCTGGTATTGCTCGTCTTTTTCCTGATCAGCGTCTGGCTGTTCGTGTATCGGAGAAAATGGGGCAGAAACCGTCTGTCCACGACCTCCGTTAAGGAGGCGCTGGACGATCTGCCCGGCGGCGTGTGTTTCTTCGGGCGGAACGGGCTGCCGGTGCTTTGCAACCGCAAAATGTACGCGATCGCGTATGAGTTGCTCGGACGCGATCTGCAGACCGAAGAAGAGCTTGCAGACGCGATTTCCGCGCTTCCGGACAGTCTGGACGAGATCGGAACCCCGCCGGAGGGACATTATTACCAGGCTTCTGACGGCAGGATCTGGATGTTCCGGCAGAGCCGGGTCGACAGCGGCAACAGGGATCCGTATACCCGGATTCTTGCGTATGATATGACGCAGCTGTACCAGATGTCGCAGATGCGGAAACAGCGGAATGAAGACCTGCAGAAGATGATCGACCGGCTTTCGCAGATCACCGAGAATATCGCCGCGATCACGCGCGAGCAGGAGATCCTCTCCGCGAAAATGCTGGTGCATAACCGCATGGGCAGCTGTATCCTGACGTCGCGGCGGTATCTGACGCGCGGCCTGCCCCGGGAGGAGAAAGCCGAGATCGCGGAAGGCTGGCGGCAGATGCTTTCCATGCTGTATAACAGCACCGACAGCACGGTGGAGAGTATAGATGAATTCCAGCAGCTCCGGTCTCTCGCGGATTCTCTTGGCATCGAGCTTCAGATCGACGGATCGGTACCCGTGAAGGATAACATCCGCAGATGCATGGCGTCTGCGGTGCGGGAAGCGCTGACCAATACGATCAGCCATGCCGGAGGGACGCGGATGGATGTTGTGATCCGGCAGACGGAGAGAGAGATCCGGATCGAGATCACAAATGACGGCGAAAAGCCGGACGGACCGGTTCGGGAGGGCGGAGGCTTAAGCTCTCTGCGCAGACTGACGGAATCCTCCGGCGGAATCATGGAGGTCGTAAGCGAGCCGGCTTTCTGCCTGCGGCTTATTTTCCCGGAAAGAGAGGAAACGGTATGACAAACGTATTGATCGTGGATGACGAGCGGATCGTCCGCAAGGCCTATCAGTCCGATATTCAGACCGCGTCGGACCGCTACAGTGTCATCGCGACGGTCGCGTCATCGGAAGACGCGAAGATCGTATGTGCCGCGCGTAAGGTCGATCTGATCCTGATGGATATCAATACAGCCGGCGCGGTCAACGGGATCGAGACCACGGCGGAGATCAAAAAACGCTATCCCCGGATCCGGATCATCATTACAACGTCCTATCTGGATCTGCGGGCTTTTGACATGGCGCGCAAGGCCGGCGCGGACAGCTTCTGGCTCAAGGATCTGAGCCAGATGGAGCTGATCGAGATCATGGACCGTACGATGGCGGGAGAGTCCGTCTACCCGGAAAAAATGCCCGACGCGATGATTGGGAACGCGAAGATCAGCGATTTTACGCCCAAGGAGATCCAGGTGCTCTATCTGCTGCTGGAGTACGTGAGCGTGAAACGGATCGCGGAGGAGATGTTTGTGGAAGAGTCCACCGTGAAAACACATCTGCTGCACATGTTCCAGAAGGTCGGCTGCTCGAGCAAGGTTGAGCTTGCCGTGCTTGCCGCGAACGCGAAGATCGCGATCCCCCGGCATGCGGAATGAACACATTTTCTGAAAATTTTTGCAAATTTTTACCTGATTTCAACCTTATGGTGGATACATTCCGGATATTTTCTGATATAATAGGGAGTAAGAAGGGGTTTTATCGACAATATAAGGAGGCACATTATGGGTTTATTTTCTAAAAAATTCTGTGATGTATGCGGAGACAAGATCGGCCTTCTGGGCAACAGAAAGCTGGAGGACGGTAATCTCTGCAAGAACTGCGCGGCCAAGCTTTCGCCCTGGTTCAGCGAGAGACGCAGCTCTACGGTAGCGCAGATCAAGGAACAGCTTGCTTATCGTGAAGAGAATAAGAATGCCGTAGCGGCGTTCCATACGACCAAATCCTACGGCGACAGAACCAAGATCCTGCTGGACGAGGACGCGAGAAAGTTCATGGTTACCTCTGCCCGCAATCTTGCGGAAGCCAATCCGGACGTTCTGGATTTCTCCCAGGTTACCGGCTGCGATCTGGACATCGACGAGCATCAGAACGAAGAGATGCGCGAAGTACGCGACAAGGACGGCAATGTGAAGAAGGTCAGCTACTATCCTCGCCGCTTCACGTTCTCTTATGATTTCCGCATCAAGCTGCGCGTCAATACACCGTATTTTGACGAGATGAATTTCGATCTGAACGGATCGGATGTTGAGATCAGCGGAGTCCGCACGGAGTCTCCTTCTCAGGTTCTCCGGATGGCGAATCCCGAATACAAGCATTATTACCAGATGGGCGAGGAGATCAAGGCCGCGCTGACAGAGGTCCGCGACAGCATCCGCGAGGAGATCAACGAAGCTGCCCGTCCTAAGGAAAAGGTGATCTGCCCGTATTGCGGAGCCAGCACGATTCCGGACGCGAACGGCTGCTGCGAGTACTGCGGAGCCGCGCTGACCGGCAGATAAGCGCGAACGGCTTTATTTCGGCATTTTTAAGCACTTATTATAGAGCATTTATTCTAGAAGGAGGATTTTAAATGGGTCTTATTAAAGCAGCTCTTGGAGCAGCGGGCGGCATGCTTGCCGATCAGTGGCGTGAGTATTTCTACTGTGAATCGCTGCCGGCGGATGTCCTGGTCGTTAAGGGACAGAAGCGTGTAGGAGGACGTTCCTCCAATACCAAAGGAACGGACAATATCATTTCCAACGGTTCCGTTATCGCGGTAGCGGACGGACAGTGCATGATCATTGTGGATCAGGGTAAGGTTACCGAGCTTTGCGCGGAGCCTGGCGAATTCACATATAATTCGTCCACCGAGCCGTCGATTTTCTACGGCGATCTGGGACAGAATCTGCAGGCGACCTTCGCCAACCTCGGCAAGAGATTCGCGTTCGGCGGCGAGCCTCCCAAGGATCAGAGAGTTTATTACTTCAACACAAAGGAACTGATCGGCAACAAGTACGGCACACCTTCTCCGGTACCGTTCCGTGTAGTGGATGAGAGAGCCGGCATCGACATCGATATCGCGATCCGCTGCTTCGGCGAATACAGCTATCGCGTAACGAACCCGATCCTGTTCTATACCAATGTCTGCGGCAATGTTTCTCAGGCATATACGAGACAGACGATCGACGGACAGCTCAAAACCGAGCTCCTGACCGCTCTGCAGCCCGCTTTCGCGAAGATTTCCGAGATGGGCATCCGTTATTCCGCTCTTCCGGGACACACCACCGAGATCGCGGACGCACTGAACGATGTTCTTTCTTCCAAGTGGCGTGATCTGCGCGGTATTGAGATCGTTTCCTTCGGCGTATCCTCCGTAAAGGCGAGCGAGGAAGACGAAGCGATGATCAAAGAGATGCAGAAAAACGCCGCGTTTATGGATCCCCGTCGTGCGGCGGCGCATCTGGTCGGCGCGCAGGCTAACTCCATGCAGGCTGCGGCTTCCAACCAGGGCGGCGCGGCCATGGCGTTCATGGGCATGAACATGGCGCAGAATGCCGGCGGATTCAATACGCAGAATCTGTATCAGATGGGCGCTCAGCAGCAGTATCAGCAGCCGCAGCCCCAGTATCAGCAGCCGCAGGCCGCTCCTCAGCCCGCACCGCAGGCACCTGCAGCCGAAGGCTGGAAGTGCCCGACCTGCGGACAGACCGTAACCGGTAAGTTCTGCCCGAACTGCGGAACCAAGAAGCCTGAGCCCAAGCCGGCTCCGGCACCGGAAGCTAACGGCTGGACCTGCCCGGAATGCGGCACGGTCAACCAGGGCAAGTTCTGCATGAACTGCGGAACCAAGAAGCCCGCGGGCGTACCGCAGTACAAATGTGACAAGTGCGGATGGGTTCCGCCGGATCCCAAGAATCCGCCTAAGTTCTGTCCCGAGTGCGGAGATCCGTTCGGCGACGAGGATATCCAGTAATCGCTGAGAAAAGCCGCCCGCGAGGCAGCCCGAGAGGCGCCCGTTGGACAGCCCGCAGGTTGATCCGCGAGGCCGCCCGTTGGGCTAACTGCTAATCGAAGCATAACAAAAGGAGCTGTGCATGGCTTTGCGCAGCTCCTTGTTTGTCTTAGAAAGCATTGACAGAGCATGATCTGATAGTCAGGTATTCCAAAAAGGGAGAAAGAAGAGTACCTTACCACAGTGGTTTTTCTTCGATCCTGTTCAGGCAGTCGACGGTGTAGTCGAGGGCGATTTTTGCGGATTCAAAAGGATCCTTGAGCCATTTTTCCTGTTCCGTGAAAATGTACTTGACGCCGGCCTGCTGGCAAGCCTGGGCGATCGGCACCCAGTCGTGCTCGCCTTCGCTAAGCGGCATCAGATGGCGCGTACCATCCGGCAGGATTTTGCTGTCCTTGAAGTGGACCAGGTCCACACGGCCGGCGAATTTGCGCAGGACTTCCTCATATTCGACGCCGCTGCGGAAGGACGCGTGGATGCAGTAATTGAGCTGCACGTCGTCCGGCAGCAGATTCAGCAGATATTCATAGGTCGGTACGCCGTCGATCCGATCTTTGTAATTATAATCGTTCGGATGGAAGCCGAGGATCAGGCCATAGGAATGCGCGATGCGGTTCACTTCCGTCATTTCTTTGGCCAGGGCCTTGAGATCTGCCGGATTGTTCCATTCCGGAGGAATCTTGGAGAAGACCATGTAGCGGCTGTCCGTGGCAAGCGTGCGGTCAAGGGTGTTTTGCAGATAAGGACCGAAGCCCTCCAGATACGGATCCTGCGTTCCGACGCACTCAATGCCGTTATCCTTCAGCTCTTTCGCGATAAAGTCGTTGCTCAGATCCGGAGAGGCCCACTGCAGCTGGATGCGCGTATAGCCCATCGCAGCGAGCTTCACCACCGAGTCGTGGAAATGTTCTTCTGTATCAAGGTATGCACGGATGCTGGAAATCTGATATCCGATTAAAGGTTTCATGTTGTGACCTCCTGTCGTATGTTCTGTCCCCATTATACCGCATTCCGCCGAAAATGAAAAGCCCGGCCGCGGTTGTAATCGGCCGGATTTCATGGTAAGATATAAGAGCATGAAAAAAGCGGCCGGGCAATGTGCCGGACGCCGAGGAAAGAAGGAGCACACGTATGGCAGAGAATAACCAGGCAGAGACGAAACTGATTTCGTGGAATGTAAACGGGCTGCGCGCCTGTATGAAAAAGGATTTTGAAGAGTCGTTCCGGCAGCTGGACGCGGATATTTTCTGCCTGCAGGAGACCAAGATGCAGGAGGGCCAGCTGGATTACTGTCCCGAGGGCTATCAGGCCTTCTGGAATTACGCGGAGAAAAAAGGCTACTCCGGCACGGCGGTTTTTACCCGGCGCGAGCCGCTTTCCGTATCATATGGCCTCGGCATCGAGGAGTATGATCATGAAGGCCGTGTGATCCGTGTGGAATATCCGGACTTCTATCTCGTCAACGTCTATGTCCCGAACGCGCAGAGGGAGCTCACGAGGCTCGATTACCGCATGACCTGGGAGGACGCGTTCCGCGGCTATGTGAACGGCCTGCGGGAGAGCAAACCCGTCCTCATCTGCGGAGATCTGAACGTCGCGCATAAGGAGATCGACCTCAAGCATCCCAAGTCCAACCGCGGCAACGCGGGCTTTACCGACGAAGAGCGCGGTAAGATGACGGAACTGCTCGACAGCGGATTTATCGACACGTTCCGGTATTTCTATCCGGACAAGACGGACGCGTACAGCTGGTGGTCCTATATGTTCCACGCCCGGGAAAACAACGCCGGATGGCGCATCGACTATTTCCTGGCTTCGCAGGAGTTCGCGCCGCATCTGAAGGATGCCGCGATCCATTCGGAAATCATGGGATCGGACCATTGCCCGGTAGAGCTTCTGATCGCGGACTGATCCATCCGGAAGGCGGATCGAACCGTCCGGGACACGG
>CACZPA010000117.1 GCA_902782895.1 uncultured Eubacteriales bacterium | reverse complement strand
GTGTCCGCGCCGATCCGTCCGTATTCGATCTTCAGGAAAAGGACCAGATCCTCTTCACCGATTCTCCGTTCATAAGAATACAGATCCGCGTGCATGTCCGCCAGCTTCTCCGTCAGGACCATCATCTCTTCACTGGAAAGAGGCTCCAGGCTGATGACAGGCGCCATCATATCCCGCATGCCTTCCTTGCTGAATTTGCCCGCGGCAAGCCTTGTCCGCAGCGCTTCGTAGCTGTAGATTCCGCGCCGGGTATCCTCCATGCACTGTGGCGTTCCGCTCATGATCACGCCGAGTCCGGAAGCTTTTCCCTGCATTGCGTCGTTATACATGGTCAGAATTTTCTCATAGTTATACTGTCTGGTGATGCTGTTGGGGATCTTATAGATATTCACAAGCTCGTCGATCAGAATCAGCATACCACTGTATCCCGCCTGGCGGAAGAAATACGCGAAAAGCTTCAGGTAGTCATACCAGGTGTCGTCCGTAATAATCGAAGTCACGCCCAGCTCGTCCTTCGCTTCCTTCTTGGTCAGGTACTCGCCGCGGAACCACTTCACGACCTTCGCCTTGGTATCTTCGTCGTCCTCGAGATAGGAACGGTAATACATCGCGAGCAGCCTGGCGAAATCAAAGCCGTGCACCAGATCGTTCAATCTGCGGATCACCGTGTAGATCTGCTGCTCGACAGCCGTTCCAAAGCCGGGATTGTCCGGGAGCAGGCCTTTTTCCTCCGCGGTCTGAGTCTGAACAGAACTGATCCAGCGGTCGAGGACGAGCGTCAGCGCTCCCCCGTCCGGACGGGTTTTGGTCGAAAGATTGCGGATCAGCTCGCGGTATGTCGCAAGGCCCTGCCCCTGCGTGCCCTGCAGTCTGCGCTCCGGCGAAAGATCCGCGTCCACCACGACAAAATTACGGTCCATCACATAATTGCGGATCGTCTGCAGCAGGAAACTCTTGCCGCTGCCATAGCGGCCGACAATAAAGCGGAAAGTTGCTCCGCCGTCCGCGATGATCTCGGTGTCATGCAGCAGCGCGGCAATCTCGTCCTTCCGGCCGACCGTCACGTACGCCAGTCCGGTTCTCGGCACAACGCCGCCTTTCAGCGAATTCAGAACCGCCTGCGCGATACGGCGCGGTACTTTTTTGTGGATTTCCGTTCCCAGTTCTCTGTCCATTCCGATTCCTCTCTATCCTCATCAGGCGCGGATTCCCGCTGCCTGTCTCAACTCTTCGATATAATCCTCTACGATCTGCGGCACGTCGCCGTCCATCTCCAGCACGGTATCGCCGATCTCATCATACAGCTTCTCATTGACCGAATCGACGATCACAGACGCGAAAAGATGCTGCTCCCGCAGGTATTCCTTCCATGCTCCGCCTTCGATAAGCAAGCGTACGAATTCTGCCTCCTGCGCGGATAAAAGCGCTGGCGCAGGCTCCGTCACAAGCTCCGATGTCGGCTCGGGTGCAGGCACAGGCATAGGCGTCGGCTCGGGCACAAATTTCGGCTCGAATGCAGGCGCAGGCGTTGGCGCAAGTAGGGGTGCAGGCTGTGGCATCGGTTGCAGCTGTGGCGCCGGCTGTGACTGCGGCACTGATTCCGGTTCCATTATCGACCCCGCAAGCGACTCCGCAAAGCCCTCTTCTTCCTCACCCGCCAGCAGGCGATCGCGCGTCAGGGCAGCCGCCTCACGGATCCCGGCGAGCTTGCCCAGATCAATCGAAACATGGCTTAGCTTTTCTTCCTCCTGATAGGCCGCGATCACGTCCCCGATGATCTTCTGGAAGGTCGGCTTGGGCACGCGAACCTTCAGCGGATGGCCGAATCCGTAGGCCTCCCGCATCTGTCTGTCCGTCTCCCGCATGAATTCGTCCAAGACAGAAGGATTGCCCTCTTCCGGCAGCGACTCCACCGTCCACTTTTCTCCGTCATACGCGTACCGGCGGTTCGGACTGATTTCATACACCCGGCTGTCCCGCGGCCGTGCGTCCTGGAAAACCGCCGCGCGGAACATCTCATAGCTTCTTTTCTGCGGTTTGCCAAAGCGTCTCTCGGCGAGGCTTCCCATGTGATGCCTTACATAATAATCCGAAATCTGCACATAGACGCGACAGACGATCTCCGCCGCGCGCTCCGGATTTGCCTTCACAAAAACCGATCTTCCCAGATCGTAACCGGAAGCTGCCGCGATTGCCGGATACAAATTCTGTGTCTCCTGCTCCGCGCAGCTTGCGAGCACACCCGCCACCCCGTCACGGCGGATTTCATACAGGAAACACTTGTCCCTGTAATCCGCATCCAGATTGTAATAGACCGTGTAATCCTTCATCCACTTGCGCAGATAGCCCGTAAGGCGGGGATATTCGCCGGCATAGTTCTCCAGCAGCGCCTGCATAATCGCGTATCCCTGCTCCGCCGATTCCACGCCGATCTGCATCAGAATCTCATACACATATACAAAAATATACGAAAGCGGCGCGTCGGTAAACTCTCCCCGGCGCACGTCGCTCCGCCAGCTGAAATACCCGCAGAGCTGCTCGGACGTCATGTCCTGATATACCGGATAATACCGGACAAAACTCATATCCGGAGCAAAGTGCTCTCCCTCTCCAGTCATATAATCCGCCATGAACTGCGCCTGCTCCCGGAAAGCCGCCGCACGCTCCGACGGCAGGAACAGATTCCGGTTGAACATCTTTTTAAGCGCGGCGATCCTTGGCGGCAGCTCGGAGAACCACATTCTGGGTGCCGGCTCGCTTCTGAAAGACGGAAATGCGGCTGGCTTATGCGTCACCGATCCTCCCGTTTCTTTCTGCCGCGGCGGCACGGAAGACGGGATCGGTTCATCTCTGTAAATACGTTCCTGATCCAATCTTTTCCTTCCCCTTTACATGAACTGACTTTATTGTATATCACGGCTGAATCTTTTACAAGCGAACACTCCAAAGAAAATCTCTGTTCTGACAAGAAACCGAATCCCCGGGCACGAAAATAAGCCCGATTCCCGGGGTCTTCTCTTGAAGTCGCAGATGCTTTCTGTTATAATGGGGGCGTTTCCTGACGGATTCTGTCCGTCGTTTTATTTTCCCGGTCCGCGCGTCGCGGATCCTGTAATCGAACTGATATGCAGCCCAAACGAATTGCCTGGATCCTGACAGCCGTCATCGTACTGCTGGCAGTGATCTCCCTCTATATGATCTTCCCGCAGCTGCGCGGCCTGTCCAAGGGAAACCAGCATATCGCCCGCATTACGGAAGACGGTGTTGTTCTGTACGAGATCGATCTGGACGCGGTGGAGACGCCCTACACGCTGCGCATCGATGAGAAAGACGGCGAGTATAACATCATTCTCGTCGAGCCGGGTAAAATCAGTGTACAGGAATCCAATTGTCCTTCCCAGGTCTGTGTCCGGATGAAAAAAATCTCCACCGGCGCGATGCCGATCACCTGTCTGCCGCACCGGCTGGTCATTCAGATCTATGACCATTATATGATTCAATCCGACAGTACAAACGATCATGAATAATCGATTCTTTACAACAAGGCGGCTGGCTCTGACGGGAATCTTTGCCGGTATCGCTCTTGCCCTGCATGTAGTAGAAGGTTTCCTGCCTCCTGTGCTTCCGATTCCCGGGGTCAAGCTGGGATTCTCCAATACGATTACCCTGCTGCTGATGATCTGGGGGCATCCTCTCGAGGCCCTTGTGGTTCTGGTGCTGCGGATCCTGATCGGCAGCCTGTTCTTTTCGCAGGCTACGGCTTTCCTGTACAGTCTGGCCGGCGGCATCTCCTGCTACCTGGTTATGCTCACGATCGGCAAGCTGCTGAAGAACCGTTATCCTATCCTGATCAGTATCTTCGGCGCGCTGACGCATAATGTGGCGCAGCTTCTTGTGGCGCTTCTCCTGACCGGCTCGCCCGGCATCCTTGTGTATGCCCCTGTCCTGATCCTCTCCGCTACAGGAGCGGGACTGATCACCGGCCTCGCTGCACAGTTCACACTGCCCTATATCCGCAGGATCCGCTTCTGAACCGCTTCTGAGCCGCTTGCGATACGCTTCTGCACCGTTTCTGATTGGCTTCAGAACCATTCCTGTTTTTGGATTCGTTTTGGATTTGTTTTGCCCGTAACACTTTTCAGAAAGAGAGCTCCGTACCATATGATCCGACATCATTCCCGCCAAATCAGTCTGACCGAAGGCAATATCGCGAAGAATATGCTGCTGTATTTCTTCCCGATCCTCTTCGGTTCGTTCTTTCAGCAGCTCTATAACACGATCGACGCCATCATCGTCGGCAATTTTGTCAGTCAGGAAGCGCTGGCCGCGGTCGGCGGCGCGAGCGGCAATATCATTAACCTGCTGGTCGGATTCTTCGTCGGACTGGCCGGCGGTGCCAGTGTTATCATCGCCCAGTACTACGGCGCGCGCGAATATGACAATGTGAAGCTGGCTGTCCATACCGGTATCGCTCTGGCGATCGCAGGCGGCGCGGGACTGATGATCATCGGTGTTCTGATCACGCATCAGGCGCTCGTCTGGATGCGGACGCCGGAAGATGTCTTCCCCATGGCGCAGACCTATATTCGGATCTATTTCCTCGGAACTGTCCCAAATGTGATCTTCAATATCGGTTCCGGTATTCTGAATGCTTCCGGCGACTCCCGGAAACCGCTGCTTTTCCTGATCGTTTCGTGTATTACGAATATCGTTCTGGATCTGCTCTTTGTTGCCGTTCTGCGCTGGGGCGTCATGGGCGTCGCGCTCGCGACGATTCTATCGCAGACCGTCAGCGCCACCCTTGTACTCTATACGCTCTCACACAGTCGTGACTGCTATCGTCTCTTCTTCCGTGAGATCCGCTTTACAGGCCGTATTCTGAAACAGATCATCCGGATCGGCCTGCCCTCCGGTCTGCAGTCCACAATGTTCGCGATCGCCAATACACTGATCCAGTCGACCATCAACTCCTTTGGGTCGCAGGTCATGGCGGCCTGGACCGCTTTCGGTAAGACCGACAGCATTTTCTGGATGATCCTCGGCGCCCTCGGCATCACGCAGACGACCTTCAGCGGACAGAATTACGGAGCGCGCAAATTCGGCCGGATGCATCGGGTCATACGAACCGGTTTTACGATGACCACGATCTTTACGATCGCCGTCTCGGCGCTGATCATCCTGCTACGGCATATCGTGCTCGGACTCTTCCTGTCCGATCCGGAGACCATCCGGATCGCCATCATGATCATGATGGCGGAGGTCCCCTTCTACATTCTCTATGTGCCGATGGAATGCATCCCCAGTGCCTGCCGGAGCGCCGGCGACACCCTGCGTCCCATGCTGATCACCGCCTCCGGCGTCTGTGTCTTCCGTATCCTGTGGCTGATCATTGTCATGCCCCTGCAGTACACGCCGACCATGCTCGCGCTGTCCTACCCGGTATCCTGGGGCGTCACATCCGTCATCTACTTTGTCTATTATTACCGGATGAAATGGCTTACCCGCTATCTGCCGGGGGATGTCGATCCAAAGGCGGCCGTGGCAGAGTACAAGTCCAGAGCTATATCCTGACACAAAACAGCCGGAGGTTCCGATTGCTCGGAGCTTCCGGCTGTTTTTTATTTTCAGAGATTCATTTGTTTGCAGAGCTGATCTGTGCCTGGTTTCGCGTTCTCTCAAAACCTGTCTGCTCCCGGATTGTCGATATATCGGTCGTTTTTGGACATCTTGACGACCATGGAATAGGCAACGATGAACATAATTGCTACAAACCCCACGAATGTCAGGCTGAACGCGGAGCTTTCCATGGATGCGATATAGTCATACGCGCCGTGCAGCACCGTCGGCAGGAGGAAAGCAACCAGCTTACAGACACTCGCGGCATCTTTATTGCCTGCTCCGTCAAATCGCTTGGCAAGTCCGTACCAGGTGCCCATAAACACACCGAAGCACGCGTGCCCGGGGACGGCTGTGACCGCGCGGACAAGCGCCGTCGAAAATCCGTACATCAGAACATACTGGATATTCTCCCAGAGCGCGAAGCCGAGCGATACAAAAGTCGCGTAGACTACGCCATCAAACTGACAGTTGAAGGAGACAGATTTCCAGGTCCGCTTGTAAAGGGCCAGATACTTGAAGCCCTCTTCCGAACAGGCCACGACAATAAAATACATGAAGAAATTGTATTTCCGCGCGCTGTCAAAGGGAATGGCCTGCAGAATTCTGCTGCCGATCCGCTCGGTTATCATCGCGGCAAAAGTGCTCGCGACGCCCAGCAGTACCAGGCTGATCAGCATGGACGGCGGCTCTTTGTCCAATCTGTCCGCCTTATAGACCTTGATCAGCAGGAAAATCGCGGGGATCACGGCCGCCGCGATCAGAATCGGATTCATGCTCAATAAGAAAAACATTCCTGTCCCTCCTGTCAAAGCGCGGTTTCATCTCCGCGCGCAATATACTCCTGAACCTTCTGTTTCAATGCGTAGTGTCCTTCCAGGGACAGATCCGGATCGTCCCGCAGCACGGCAGCCGCTGCTTCTCCGGCATCCCGCAGCGTCGGAAGATCCCTTGCAAGATCCGCCAGATGCAGCTCCGGCAGACCATGCTGGCGCAGTCCAAACAAGTCGCCCGCCCCACGCAGGCGCAGGTCCTCTTCCGCGATGAAGAAACCGTCCTCCGAATCGACCAGTACCTTCATCCTGCGGCGGGTCAGCACCTGATCCGAATCGGTCATCAGGACGCAATAGGATTCCGTCTTACCGCGTCCGACGCGTCCCCGCAGCTGGTGCAGCTGCGCCAGACCGAATCTCTCCGCGTTCTGAATCACAATCAGATTCGCGTTGGGAACATCGACACCGACTTCCACGACGGTCGTAGACACCAGAATCTGGATCTCCCCGTCGTAGAAGCTCTGCATGACCTGCTCTTTTTCGGCGTTTTTCATCGCGCCGTACAGCAGACCGACCCTGAACTCCGGGAAAACCTCTTTTGCGAGGAAAGCCCCGTATTCCATGACTGTATGCAGATCTCCGGTTTCGGATTCGGTCACGGCGGGACAGATAATGTAGACCTGATGCCCCGCGCGGACCTGCTTTGCGATGAAGTTATCGATCCGTGTCTCAAAGTCCGAATTCACACAATAGGTCGAAACCGGTGTCCGGCCCGGCGGCTTCTCGTCAAGCACCGAGACGTCCATATCGCCGTAAAGCACCATCGCGAGTGTCCGCGGAATCGGTGTTGCCGTCATGACCAGGACGTTAGGCATCTCACTCTTTGCGGCAAGCGCGGCCCTCTGCCGCACGCCGAATCGGTGCTGCTCATCGGTAATGACAAGCCCGAGACGGGCATATTCCACATTCTCCTGGATCAGGGAATGTGTACCGATCACGATATCATACAGACCCAGCTGGATCTTCTCGTCCGCGTCGCGTTTCTGCGCGGCTGTCAGGGATCCGGACAGGAAACCGACCCGTACGCCGAGCGGCTCCATCAGGTCCCGGATATTCTGATAATGCTGCTTCGCGAGGACTTCCGTCGGGGCCATCATGACAGCCTGCCGTCCTGCCCTTGCCGCCGCGAAAAGCGCGATCATCGCGACAGCTGTCTTGCCGGAGCCTACATCGCCCTGCACCAGACGGTTCATGGCTTTATCGGAATCCAGATCGGAAAGGATCTCCTGTACCGTGCGCTCCTGCGCTTTCGTCAGGGCAAAACCCAGACGGTCCCGCAGCTTCGCTTCGTCCGGCGCGGGCGGGATCCGGTAGCCTTTTTTCGCGTAAATACGGCTGTTCTTGACCTGCAGCAGTGCAAGACGCAGCATGAACAGCTCATCAAATACCAGTCTTGCCTTCGCCAGATCCACGTCCTCCGGCGTTTCCGGAAAATGGATCTGATGGGTAGCGTAGCTGTACTCCGCAAGCCGGTATTTGCTGCGAATTTCGACCGGCATATACTCCCGCAGGGTCGGCAGCTCCAGAGCCTGCCGCATCACCTGGCGGAGAAATTCCTGTGTAAGTCCTTCTTTCAGCGGATAAACCGGCAGAATCCCCTGCTCATCGTCCAGTGAATCCTTCCACTTGGGAGAAAGAAGCGATAGTGTATTGTATTTATGGTCCGCCCTGCCGATAAAGACATACTCCTTGCCGGCTTCCAGGTTCTTGGAGATGTAGGCCTGATTGAACCAGACCAGCTGAATATGTCCCGTTCCGTCCTCCGCGCGCGCTCTTGTGATCGCGAGCCGCCCCTTGCGGAACGTTGTCGGCGTATTGACGAGCTTGGCCCGGATCATGACGCTGTCGCCGATCTTGACATTCGCGATCGGTGTCAGCTCGCGGCGATCCTCGTAATCCCTCGGGTAATAGGACACGAGCTGCTCCGCCGTCTCGATTCCGGTTCTAAAAAGGGCCTGTGCCCTTGCATGGCCCACGCCCTTCAGCTGCGTCAGAGGCGTCCCTGCGCATTCTGT
>CACZPA010000116.1 GCA_902782895.1 uncultured Eubacteriales bacterium | reverse complement strand
ACGTCGCCCGTGCCGCGCAGCGTTGCGATCAGGATTTGTGTGATAATAAACGGAAGATAGGTATACCGAACGATGCGGAGATATTCGAGACCTTCCGCGATGATCGGTTCGTCTTTCACGTAAATCCGGACGATCGGTTCCGGGAACAGGAGCGTTGCCCCGAGGAAAAGGAACGACAAGCCTACGCCGCACCACATGCCGAGCGAAATCAGCTGTTTGACGGGGGCGAGATTGTTTTTACCGTAGTATTGGGAGCCCAGGATCACGATACCGCTGCCAAAGCAGATCGTGGACTGCTGGAACAGGAAATGCACCTGGTTGACCGCGGCGATGCCGGCAAGCGCGGCTTCGCTGTAGGCGCCGATCATGATATTGTCCGCCAGATTGACACTGAGCGTGATTACCTGCTGCAGGATCAGCACGAGCGCCATTTTGAAAAAAGCAGCATAGAAAGACTTGTCTTTGATCATAAAGTGACCTCTTTCCGAATGAATCTGCTGCTATCATACCGCAAAGCGGCCTAAAAAGCAACCCGTATCCAGGGCCGTGTTCCGGCGGCAGGGCAGCCGCGTGCAGCCGGATCAAGCGCGTGCGGCGTGTGTGACAGGGCTGGCCTGCAGTCCAAAACGTATTGACGGCGCGCCGGCCGGATGATAGAATAGTATTCAAAGAATCCGCTGTTATAAACAGAGACGGTATACATATCATCATAACTGCATCAGGAGGAATATGGATGAAACAGACAGTTAAGGACGGTATTACAAGAATAAAAATGGAGAACGGGCCGGAGCTGTCGGTTCGGGACACTTCGATCCTGCTCGAACAGGACGGGAAGACCTTCAAGAATTTTGAGAAAGACGGTGTGCTGAAGCCATATGAAGACTGGCGTCTGCCGGCCTCGGAGCGCGCCGCAGACCTCGCGTCCCGGCTGACAAGAGAGCAGATCGCCGGATTGATGCTGTATTCGAGCCACCAGAATCTGGTAAAGAACCAGACCGGCATGGCGGCGCATTTCGGCAAGCCGACATTTGACGGCAAAAGCGCGGAAGAAGCGGGCAAGACTCCGGCGGACCTGTCGGATCAGCAGAAGCAGTTCCTGACGGAAGGTGTACGGCACGTGCTGATCGCGCGGGTGGACGATTCCGGGACCTGTGCGTCCTGGGTCAATCACGCGCAGGCGCTCTGCGAAGAGCTTCCTTACGGAATCCCTGTCAACGTCAGTTCGGATCCGCGGCACGGCGTCCGTGCGGACGCGGAATTCAACATGGGCGCCGGAAGCGATATCAGTGAATGGCCGGAGCCGATCGGACTGGCCGCGACCTTTGATCCGGAGCTTGTCAGACGTTTCGGAGAGGTCATGAGTGACGAGTACAGACGCATGGGTATTACGACATCTCTGTCCCCGCAGATCGATCTGGCTACGGATCCGCGCTGGTCGCGTTTCAGCGGGACTTTTGGCGCCTGCGAAGCGCTTTCCGAGGATATGGCCCGCGCCTACTGCGACGGTGAGCAGGAAACCGCCGGCAGTCCGGACGGCTGGGGCAAGGATTCCGTCAACGCGATGGTCAAGCACTGGCCGGGCGGCGGCACCGGAGAGGGCGGCCGCGACGCGCATTTCTCCTACGGAAAATACAGCGTCTTCCCGGGCGGGAACGCGGACGATCATAAGAAGGTCTTTACGGACGGTGCTTTCCGGCTGGAGGGCAAGACCGGGATGGCCGCGGCGGTTATGCCGTATTACACGATCTCCTGGAATCTGGGTGATGAGGGCGAGCAGGTCGGCAATTCCTACAGCCATCATCTGATCACGGATGTGCTGCGGGGACAGTACGGATACGACGGCGTTGTCTGCACGGACTGGGGCATCACCTCGGACGATGGGCCGGAGATTTATTCTTTCGCCGGCAAATGCTGGGGCATGGAGGACAAAACCGTCGCCGAGCGTCACGCGAAGATCCTGTACGCGGGCTGCGACCAGTTCGGCGGCAATAATGATCCGGTGCCGGTGCTCGAGGCGTTCCGCCTGCTGGACGCGCAGTACGGCGAGGAGTGGACGGAGAAACGGATCCGCGAGAGCGCAAAGCGCCTGCTGCTGAACCTTTTCCGGACAGGGCTCTATGAGGATCCGTATCTGGATCTTGACGCTACGGGATCCGTCGTCGGCTGCCCGCAATATACAAAGGAAGGCTTTGAAGCGCAGCTGCGCTCGATTACGCTTCTGAAGAATCAAAACAATGTGCTGCCGCTGCGAGAGAAGCTCCGGGTCTACATCCCGATGCTGCACGATGATGAAAAGGTCGGATTCTTCGGCAACAAGATGCCGGCGGTCGATTTCTTCCCGGCTAATAAACACATTCTGGGGAAATACTTTGAGTTGTGTGATGCGCCGGATGAAGCGGACGCGGCTATCGTCGTGATGCGGTCTCCGCAGTCCTTCGGCTATGACAGTGAAAAGCACGCATACGTGCCGATTTCCCTGCAATACCGTCCCTATGTCTCCACAACGTCCCGAGCGCATTCGATCGCTCGCGGCGATAAGCTGGAAAACGACTGTGACCGGACGATCCTCGGGGCTTCCGGGCGCGCGTATAACGAGAAGGATCTGGACGCGCTGATCGCGGCGCGCAAGGCGATGGGCGATAAACCGGTCATCGCGGTGATCCACGCGAAGAATCCGATGGTGATGGCGGAGCTCGAGCCCTACGCGGACGCGATCGTGCTGGACTGGGGCGTCAGCGATGAAGCCTGGTGCCAGATCCTGACGGGCAAGGCAGAGCCATCCGGACTGCTACCGGGCAGAATGCCGGCCTCGATGGAGACGCTCGACGCACATTGCGAGGACCTGCCGGCGGATTACGAGGCCTATAAGGACAGCTGCGGACACGTGTATGATTTCGGATACGGCCTGAACTGGAGCGGTGAAATCCACGACAGCCGCAACGAGAAATATAAGATCTGAAGATGGAGGAAGCGGATAATGAAATCCTATGATGAAATCAGAAATGATAATTACGAAAAGCATGCACCTTTTGATTATAACAACATATATTTTTGGGGCGTGGCTTAAATGCTGCCATAAAGGGGCTTTATGATACAAAAACAAATATGATACTGATGCCCAAAGGTTTTGCGGGCTGCGGGGCAAAAACGTAGATGCAAGCATGCCGGTTCTGACTTTGTGACCCTGGCGCATAAATATTGTGAAAATTTCGACAATTTCCCTTGACGAAAGCCCTGTTTTATTGTATAGTTTCATCTGGTATAAAAGGACTGTACAGATCTTCCGATCGTATAGAAAGAACCGGCAGCGTTTTATATCGGAAAGGGGAATATTATAATGAAGAGATTAATCGCTGTGATTCTCGCGGCCTTGCTTGCGATTGCTGCTTGCGCGTGCGCCGGAGAGAAGAAGGACGAGACCGCGATCAGAGTCGGATCTCTGAAGGGACCGACCACCATGGGTCTGGTCAACCTGATGAAGAAGACGGACAACAAAGAAGCCTCCGCGAACTATGAGTTCACGATGGAGACACAGGCCGACGCGATTGCCGCGAAGATCGTTTCCGGCGATCTGGACATCGCGCTGGTTCCCGCAAACCTGGCTTCCGCTCTGTATAACAAGACCAACGGCGGTATCCGCGTGATCAACGTGAATACGCTGGGCGTTCTGTACTGCGTGACAGGAGATGATTCCATCCAGTCCGTTAAGGATCTGGCCGGCAAGGAAGTCATCCTGACCGGACAGGGCACAACGCCGGAGTACTCTCTGCGTTATCTGCTGGACAAGAACGGAATCACCGACTGCACGCTGACCTTCAAGTCTGAGGCGACCGAGGTTGCCGCCGCGCTTGCAGAGGACAGCACACAGATCGCGGTTCTGCCGCAGCCTTTCGCGACTGTAGCGCAGATTCAGAATGACGCGCTGCACGCGGCCTTCTCTCTGAGCGACGAGTGGGACGCGGTAGCCGGCGGAGAGTCCAAGCTTCTGACCGGCGCAACGATCGTCCGCGCGGATTTCCTGAAGGATCATGAGGGCCTGGTCAAGCAGTTCCTCAAGGATCACGCGGAGAGCGCAAAGGCAGCTGTTGACGATGTAGAGGGAACCGCGGCTCTGGTAGCCGAATACGGTATTATCGAGAAGGCGCCGGTAGCTCAGAAGGCTCTGCCTTTCTGCAATATCGTATGCCTGACCGGCGATGAGATGAAGACGGCTCTGTCCGGATATCTGCAGGTGCTGTATGACAGCGATGCGAAATCCGTTGGCGGAGCGCTTCCGGCAGACGAATTCTATTACATCGGTGGATAAAACAGTCCGGAAAGTCCTGATTCTGCTGTTCTGGCTCGGGGTATGGCAGCTTGTATCCGTACTCACACATAACAGCATCGTTCTGGCAGGCCCATGGGAGACCGTGAAGGCGCTGTCTGGAATGATACAGACCGGTGAATACTGGCAGTCCGTGGGATTTACGCTTGCGCGTATCTTCCTCGGACTCGCCTGCGGAATCATGATCGGAGTGCTTGCCGGGCTTCTGTCGGGCAGGTATCCCGTGGCGGGAGAGTTCCTGAGCCTGCCGGTAACCGTGGTCAAAGCGGTGCCCGTGGTCAGTTTCATCATCATGGTCATCATCTGGGCCGGCAACCGGAATCTGGCTTTTTGGATCAGTCTGGTCGTCGTGATGCCGCAGCTGTATTTCAACACGCTCGCGGGATGGAAGACGACGGACCGGAGAATGCTGGAAATGGCGGACTGCTTCCGCATGCCTGCCGTTTCGCGGGCGAGATACGTCTATTTCCCGACACTGTATCCGTTCCTGAAAAGCGCGCTGCAGGCGGCCATCGGTATGGCGTGGAAAAGCGGCGTCGCGGCCGAGGTGATCGGGCAGCCGCTCGGATCGATCGGTAACGGACTGTACAGATCCAAGATCTTCCTGGAGACGGACGCGGTTTTCGCCTGGACGATCAGTATTATTCTGTTCGCCTGGATCTCGGAGAAGCTCCTGCTGGGAGTCTTCGGCCTGCTGCGGCCGGGGAGGAAATATGGTATTTAAGGCAGAGCATATCGGCAAAACGTATGATTCCAGGCAGATCCTGCATGACGTGAGCTTTACGGTCGGCGCGGGAGAGTGCCTTGCCGTTACCGGAGCGTCCGGCATCGGTAAAACAACGCTTCTGCGGATCCTGCTGGGGCTGGAGCAGCCGGACGAGGGCCGCGTGCTTGCGGACGGAGAGCCTGTGCGCAGGATGAAAGCAGGCGTTGTATTTCAGGAAAACCGTCTCTGCGAGACGGCCGACGCGGTCGAAAACGTCCGTATGGCAAGCCGTGGGATCAGCAGGGACAAAGCGCGGCAGGAGTTATTACAGCTGCTGCCCGAAGAAGCGCTCGCGATTCCGGCGGTGAAGCTTTCCGGCGGGATGCAGCGCAGAGTTGCTATCGTCAGAGCTGTCCTCTCGGACGCACGGATCCTGATCATGGATGAGCCGCTGACAGGGCTGGACGACGAAACAAAAAAAAGAGTGACGGATTATATCCGCAGCCGGCAGGGAGACAGACCGTGGATCTTCACGATCCATGAATTCCGGGACCTTCCGTTCGCGAAAGAGTACCGGATCGTCTGATAATTTGATGCTCCCGGTATTGCCGGCATTGTTGACTTTTGAAATAACGCATGTTATAATTTTTTTTACTGGATAGGAGTACCGGGGCACAGAGGCTTACGCGGTTTCCTACAAAAGAGGGGGGTAAGTATGGCTCAAAAAATGAAGAACGTTCCTTTCAAGGGAACGGCGGAGCAGGAAGCGCAGCTTCGCTCCATGATTGCTGAGCTCAAAGGTGAGAAGGGTTTCCTGATGCCGATCATGCAGAAGGCGCAGGATATCTACGGTTATCTGCCGATCGAGGTCATGCAGATCATCGCGACGGAGACCGGCGTGCCGCTGGAGAAGATCTACGGCGTTGCCACCTTCTATGCTCAGTTTGCACTGATGCCCAAAGGCGAGCATGAGATCAGCATCTGCCTTGGGACAGCCTGCTATGTCAAGGGATCCGGCAAGGTTCTTGAGAAGGCGCAGGAGATTCTGGGAATCAAACCCGGCGAGTGCACCGCGGACGGCAAGTTTTCACTGGCTTCCTGCCGCTGCGTAGGCGCATGCGGACTGGCTCCGGTTATGATGATCGACGGTACCGTATACGGACGTCTGACACCGGATATGGTCAAGGGGATTCTTGAGAAGTATTAAGGTAAACGGCTATGATGCCTGAGATTTCACTGAACATTCTGGATATCGTCGAGAATTCGACGAGAGCCGGAGCAAGTCTGGTGACGATCGAGATCGCTGTGGATACGGCTGCCGATACAATGACGGTCGTGATCGCGGATGACGGCTGCGGGATGACGCAGGAGCAGGTTCAGGCGGTGACGGATCCTTTCTTCACAACGAGAAAGACCCGCAAAGTCGGACTGGGTGTTCCTTTCCTCAAGCAGGCCGCAGAGCTGACCGGCGGGAGCTTCCGGATCGAGTCGGAGCCGGGCGCCGGTACGACGGTAACAGCGGTATTCGGTTATTCGAGCATCGACAGGCAGCCGCTTGGAGACATGGACGGGACGATCCTGACATTGATCGACTGTCATCCGGACGTGGATTTCCTGTATATCTACCGGTATAACGAGAAGTCCTTTGAGCTGGATACGCGGCAGATGCGGGAGATTCTCGGAGGCGTGCCTCTTAACAGCCAGGATGTGACGGAATTTATCAGACAGTATCTGAAGGAAAATCGAGCAGATACCGACGGCGGAGCTGTTTATTGAAACGGAATCCGGAGTCGGAACAGGGAGGGTATTATCAAATGGCAATGACATTGGACAAACTGAAAGAGATTCGCGAGAAGATGCAGGCTGACCTGAATCAGCGCGACAACAGCGAAGGCAAGATCCGTGTCCTCGTCGGCATGGCTACCTGCGGAATCGCGAGCGGAGCTCGTCCTGTACTGAGAACACTCTCAGAAGACGTACAGGAGAAGAACATGACCGACAAGATCATGGTAACCCAGACCGGATGCATCGGACTGTGCCAGTATGAGCCGATCGTTGAGGTCGTAGAGCCGGGCAAGCCCAAGGTTACCTATATCTACATGAATCCGGACAAAGCGCAGGAAGTGTTCAACCGCCATCTGGTCGGCGGACACGTCGTGCGTGAATATACGCTGGAATCTTCAAATCTTAAATAAGGAGGATCTGCATCTATGTATCGCTCATCTGTACTGGTGTGCGGCGGCACCGGATGTACTTCTTCCGGAAGTCCCAAAATCCAGGAAAACTTAAAGGCAGAGATCGCGGCAGCCGGACTGCAGGACGAGGTTGAGATCGTTCAGACCGGATGTCACGGACTGTGTGCCGTTGGACCGATCGTGATCGTCTATCCGGACGCTGTATACTACAGCCATGTTCAGCCCGAGGACGTTCATGAGATCGTTACCGAGCACCTTCTGAAGGGCCGCCCGGTAGAGAGACTGATCTACAAAGAGACCACCGCCAAAGAAGAAGTCAAGACGCTGAACGACACGGCTTTCTACAAGAAGCAGCATCGTATCGCGCTTCGCAACTGCGGCGTTATCAACCCCGAGAGAATCGAAGAGTACATCGCGAGAGACGGTTATCAGGCGCTCGGCAAGGTCCTGACCACCATGACTCCTGACGAAGTTATCGAAACGATTCTGGCCTCCGGACTGCGCGGCCGCGGCGGCGCCGGTTTCCCGACCGGACAGAAGTGGAAGTTCTGCGCTGTCAACAAGGCTGACCCGGAAGACAAGTACGTCTGCTGCAACGCTGACGAGGGCGACCCCGGCGCGTTCATGGACCGTTCCATTCTGGAAGGCGATCCGCATGCCGTTCTGGAAGCTATGGCTATCGCAGGCTATGCGATCGGTTCCGCTCACGGATATATCTATGTCCGCGCGGAGTACCCGCTGGCCGTACATCGTCTGGAAGTCGCTATCGCGCAGGCTGAAGAGATGGGCCTGCTGGGCAAGAATATTTTCGGAACGGATTTCTCCTTCGACATTAAACTGCGTCTTGGCGCCGGCGCTTTCGTCTGCGGCGAAGAGACAGCGCTGATGACCTCTATCGAAGGCAACCGCGGCGAGCCTCGTCCGCGTCCTCCGTTCCCGGCTCTGAAGGGACTTTTCCAGAAGCCGACCATCCTTAATAACGTTGAGACCTACGCTAACGTAGCGCAGATCATCCTGAACGGACCGGAATGGTTCTCTTCCATCGGATCCGAGAAGTCCAAGGGCACCAAGGTTTTCGCGCTCGGCGGCAAGATCAACAATACCGGTCTTGTAGAGATCGCGATGGGTACTCCGCTGCGTGAGATCGTTGAGGAGATCGGCGGCGGCTGCCCGAACGGCAAGAAGTTCAAGGCTGTTCAGACCGGCGGACCTTCCGGCGGATGTATCCCGGCGGAATATCTGGACGTTGCAATCGACTACGAGCATCTCGCTGAGATCGGTTCCATCATGGGATCCGGCGGAATGATCGTCATGGACGAAGACAACTGCATGGTCGATATCGCCAAGTACTTCATGGAGTTCATCGTTGAGGAGTCCTGCGGTAAGTGTACGCCGTGCCGTGTCGGTACCAAGCGTATGCTGGAGATCCTGACCAAGATCACCGAAGGCAAGGCTACCATGGAAGATCTGGACAAGCTGGAAGAGCTGGCGTATTACATCAAGGACAACGCCCTTTGCGGACTCGGACAGACTGCTCCGAACCCGGTTCTTTCTACGCTGAAATATTTCCGTGATGAGTATATCGCTCATATCAAGGAGAAGAGATGCCCGGCCGGCGTCTGCAAGTCACTGCTTTCCTACACCATCGATCCCGACAAGTGCCGCGGATGCACCATGTGCGCCCGCAACTGCCCGACCAAGGCCATTACCGGTACCGTCAGACAGCCTCATGTCATCGATCAGTCCAAGTGCGTCAAGTGCGGAACCTGTCAGTCAGTCTGCAAATTCGGCGCGATTTCTAAGAAGTAAGGAGGGAAAGCTAATGGAAAACGAGAATCTCGTTCATCTTAAAATAAACGGAATCGAAACAACTGTCCCTGCCGGCTCCACTATTCTGGACGCCGCGAGGGCTGCCGGAGTCCGCATCCCCACGCTTTGCTTCCTTAAGGACATCAACGAAGTCGGCGCGTGCCGCATGTGTGTTGTCGAGGTTAAGCGTGCGAGATCGCTGGTTACCGCCTGCGTATATCCTGTTGCTGAGGGCATGGAAGTTTTCACCAACACCCCCAAGGTTATGGATTCACGCCGCCGCACACTGGAACTGCTTCTTTCCAATCACAACCGTTCCTGCCTGTCCTGCGTAAGATCCGGAGCCTGCGAGCTGCAGACACTGGCGCATGAGATGGGCGTAGTGGATGAGGGATATTTTGACGGTGAAAAGACACCGTCCGAGATCGACGACAGCGCGGTTCATATGTACCGTGACAACAGCAAGTGCATCCTTTGCATGCGCTGCACGGCTGTCTGCGAGAAGACCCAGGGAATCGGCGTTATCGGCAAGAATCACCGTGGTTTCAACACCAATATCGGATCCGCGTATGAGATGCCTCTGTCTGAGACCGAGTGCATCCACTGCGGACAGTGTATCGCCGTATGCCCGACCGGAGCTCTGTCTGAGACAGACGACACCGGTAAGGTCATCGTTGCGCTGCAGGATCCGACCAAGCACGTGATCGTACAGACCGCTCCTTCCATCCGCGCGGCTCTTGGCGAAGAGTTCGGTTATCCGATCGGAACCAACGTAGACGGACAGATGGTTGCTGCTCTGCGCCGCATGGGCTTCGAGAAGGTATTCAATACCGATTTCGCGGCCGACCTGACTATTATGGAAGAGGCTCATGAGCTCATCGAGAGAATTCAGAACAAGGGCACACTGCCGCTGTTTACCTCCTGCTCACCCGGCTGGGTCAAATTCTGCGAGAATTTCTTCCCGGATCTGATTCCGCATCTGTCCAGCTGCAAGTCCCCCGCGCAGATGTTCGGCGCGACGGCCAAGTCCTACTGGGCACAGAAGATGGGCTACGATCCCAAGGATATCGTAATGGTAGACGTAATGCCGTGTACCGCCAAGAAGTTCGAGATCGGACGTGACGATCAGGACGCGAACGGCGTACCGGATGTTGACATCTCCATCACGACCCGTGAGCTTGCCCGTCTGATCAAGAGATTCGGACTGGATTTCCAGAGTCTGCCGAACGAAGAGTACGACAATCCCTTCGGACTTGGTTCCGGAGCCGGAACGATCTTCGGAGCGACCGGCGGCGTTATGGAAGCCGCGCTTCGTACCGCGGTCGAGACCATCACCGGTGAGACCCTGCCGAGGATCACGTTTGACGATGTCCGCGGAACCAAGGGCATCAAGACGGCTTCTTACAACGTCGGCGGCATGACCGTTAAGGTCTGCGTCGCTTCCGGTCTGGAGAATGCCCGCAAGGTCATGGAGAAGGTACGCGCCGGCGAGATGAACGATTATCAGTTCATCGAGATCATGGCGTGCCCGGGCGGCTGCGTAAACGGCGGCGGACAGCCCCGTCAGCCGGGTTATGTCCGCAATAACGTGGACATCCGCGCGCTTCGCGCCAAGGTTCTGTATGACATGGATGATAAGAACACTCTGCGTAAGTCCCATGAGAATCCCGCGATCAAGGAGATCTACGAGAACTTCTACGGAACTCCGGGCAGCGAGAAGGCGCATCATCTGCTGCATACCTCTTACGTAGCCCGCAAGATCAACAATTATACCTCGGATTGAGGCGTTCTGTGCTGCGATCCGGATACTCAAAAGCACAGGCCGTAACCCGACCTGTGCTTTTTCTAAGGAGATATCATAAATGACAATCAGAGAAATTCAGAAAATACTGGACGCCAAGGTCTGCTGCGGAGAAGAGCTGCTGGACCGGGAAGTCCATACGGCCTGCGGCAGTGATCTGATGAGCGATGTACTCGCGTTTGTCAAGGACCAAGCGGTCCTTCTGACAGGACTGTGCAATCCGCAGGCGATCCGTACCGCAGAGATGATGGATATTGTCTGCCTTGTTTTTGTACGCAGTAAAGTGCCTACCGAAACGATGGTGGAGCTTGCAAGGGAAAACGATCTTGTCATCCTGAGCACGGAGCTCGCGATGTTCCCCTCCTGCGGCCTGCTGTATGAAAACGGCCTGCGGGGAGGAAGCCGGATATGAGCGACGCGATCGTACTGAAATATGACGTTCCCGGCGATGATTTCACCAGAGCCGGAGAAGCGTCAAGCGATATCAAACAGAAACTGAAACAGATGGGGATCCCGCCGGAAGCGATCCGCAAGGTCGCGATCAGCATGTACGAAGGCGAGATCAATATGGTTATCCATGCCCATGGGGGACAGATCACGGTAGAGATAACTCCGGAAGACGTGGATATGCTGCTGGTAGACCACGGTCCCGGCATCGCGGACATCTCGCAGGCAATGCAGGCGGGATTCTCCACAGCGCCGGAGGACGTGCGCGGCCTCGGTTTCGGGGCGGGCATGGGTCTGCCGAATATGAAAAAATACTCCGATGATTTTTCTATTGAATCGGAAGTGGGGGTCGGAACGACGGTACATATGAAAGTCCGCTTCTGACCGTTATTAACGGAGGCGTTATGAGCATCGGTAAATTCGAAAACTCAGTGCGTCTGGACAGAGACGCGTGCAAAGGATGCACGAATTGTATTAAAAGATGTCCGACAGGAGCGATCCGCGTACGGGACGGCAAGGCGGTAATCACAAAAGAATACTGCATCGACTGCGGCCAGTGTATCCGTGTCTGCCCGCATCACGCCAAAATCGCGACCTATGATTCGGTTGAGGATATTCAGAACTACGAGTACACGGTAGCGCTGCCGGCTCCGTCTTTATACGGACAGTTCAATAATCTGGACGATACCAATATTGTACTGACCGCGCTCAAGAAGATGGGTTTCAGCGACGTGTACGAAGTCGGCGCGGCGGCGGAGATCGTCTCGCGCCTTTCCAGGGATTATATCGACGCGCATCCGGAGCAATGGCCGCTGATCAGTACGGCCTGCCCTTCGGTTGTCAAGCTGATCCGCGTGCGTTTCCCGAATCTGATTCCACATCTGCTTCCGCTGGAAGCTCCGGTGGAGCTCGCGGCGACGATGGCGCGGCGCAAAGCTATGGAGGCGACAGGACTGCCGTCCGAGAAGATCGGGATTTTTTTCATCTCGCCCTGCCCGGCTAAGGTATCTTCCTGTAAATTCCCGCTGACCATCGATCATTGCGATGTGGACGAGATTCTGGCGATGAAGGATGTCTATCCGCTGCTTCTTCCCTATATGAAGGAGTCGGCGGAGCAGCCGGACGATCTGGCGGAGGCCGGACGTATCGGCATCGGCTGGGGCAACAGCGGCGGCGAGGCCGGAGGCCTGCTGACAGATGATTATCTGGCGGCGGACGGGATCGAGAATGTCATCAAGGTTCTGGAGGACCTGGAGGACCAGAAATTCACCAATCTTAAGTTCATCGAGCTGAACGCCTGTATGGGCGGGTGCGTCGGCGGTGTTCTTACTGTGGAAAATCCGTACGTAGCGCGGGTCAAGCTGAAACGGCTGAACAAGTATCTGCCGGTCGCGAAGACGCATGAGGCGCCGGCGGATCTGGGTTACTGGAACCGCGAAGTGGAGTACGAGCCGGTCTTCAAGCTGGGCAGCACGCTGAAGGAAAGCATCGAAATGATGCGCAAGGTCGACGAGCTGACGGCGCGTTTCCCCGGCATGGACTGCGGAAGCTGCGGAGCGCCGAGCTGTCGCGCGCTTGCGGAGGATATCGTCCGCGGCATCGCGAAGGAAAGCGACTGTATCTATATTTTGAAAGAGTATATCCAGCATATCTCGGATGAAATGTCATTCCTGGATGTGCGGAAGCGTAGAAAGGACGACGGTGAATGACGATCAAGGAACTGACGGATCAGGGCATTTTTACGGTTGTATGCGCCGGAGACGATCCGGACCGGGAGATCAGCGGAGTTTTCTGCTGCGATCTCTTAAGCGTTGCGATGGGCCGCGGCAAGGCGGATGCGGCGTGGGTCACCGTCATGGGCAATATTAACACGCTTGCGGTCATGAATCTGACGGATATGGCCTGCATCGTGCTCGCGGAGGGCGCGCAGATGGACGCGGCCGGCATCGCGAGGGCTGAGATGCAGGGCTTTACGATCTTTGCGACGCAGGAGCCGATTTTTGAGGCGGCCATGAAGATCCAGCGGCTGCTGGAAGCGTAAACGGCACCCTGGGCGAGACCTT
>CACZPA010000115.1 GCA_902782895.1 uncultured Eubacteriales bacterium | reverse complement strand
GCCGAGGACCGCGTTGATCAGCTGCTTCTCACCGCCCTGCGGATACTTGGTCTTGAGGGCGACAACGTCGATACGGTCCTCTCCGTTCGTCAGAAGACGCATCAGAGAAAGTGCGGTCGGCTTATTGTCCTCGATCGCGATATATCCGTGCGCCTCGGGGAAAAGCTGCAGCACGATCTTGAGACCTTCGACGACTTTCTTGGGCTCTTCGATCAGAAGACGGAAGTCGGACGCAAGGAAAGGCTCGCACTCCGCGCCGTTAACGATAACGGAGTCGATCTTCTTCTCCGGGCCCGGATTCAGCTTGACATGAGCCGGGAATCCCGCTCCGCCCATGCCGACGATTCCAGAGTCCCGAATGACCTTGAGGATCTCCTCATTGGTCATATTCTTGTAATCGTATGCTTTATGCATACCCTCGACTTCGTTATACTGATGATCGTTCTGGATGATCACAGACATGACCTTGCTTCCCGTTGAGGTCAGCATCGGCTTAACGTCCTTAACGGTACCGGAAACGCTGGAATGGATCGGTACGGACATATAGCCCTGCGGCTCGCCGATGACCTGTCCGCGCAGCACCTGATCGCCCTTCTTTACGGCAGGCTTACAGGGCGCGCCGATGTGCTGGGACATAGGAAATACAAGGTCCTCCTGTGGATCCATGTACATTTGTATGGAATTGCCCTCCGTCTGCTCTTTAAAATCCGGAGGATGAATTCCGCCCCGGAAGGTGCGGGGCCGGTTAAACAGTAAACGATTCATGATGTAATTCTCCCGCTGATAAAAATAGGATGAATAATACCCGTTACACCTTATTATACGCCATAGAGGCTGATAATTCAAGACGAAAACAAAACGAAAAAAATAAAACCTAAAAAAGGATATAAAGGCTGCGTGTCGAATAACAGAAATAACAGTTTTACTATCAACTTTGCACAGGAGGGATTTGCCATGATACAGATCATCGCAGGATTACAGGGAGCCGGTAAGACCAGGAGCCTGATCGATCTTGCAAACCAGGAAGCTAAGACAACTAAGGGCCATCTTGTATATGTAGACGCTGACAGCAGCCATATTCTGCAGCTTAACCATGATATCCGTCTGATCAAGACGGATGAATACCCACTCGTTAAACCGGAAGAATTCTTCGGTTTCGTCTGCGGTGTACTCTCTCAGGACTATGACATCGTTACGGTCTACGTCGACGGCCTGTTAAAGAACGCGAAAACAGACATCTCCAAGGCTGGCGGCCTGATCGAGAAGATCTGCGCGGTTTCCGAGCACACCGGCGTTAATTTCATCATCAGCGTCTGCTGTGATCCTGCCGATCTTCCGGAGTCTGCCCGTCCGTATCTGAAGAATTAAGAGACGATCGTTTATAGATAGATAAGGGACTGTGAAAACGCTTTCACAGTCCCTTTTTGGTGAGTTGATTCAGGATTATCCGGCACTTGGACCGGGACCCTGCCCGGTGAATCCAGCCGCTTGCGATATGGTATCAAGCGATAGATTCATGCGGGACAGTGCCTGCGTAAAGTCCGCAGGCGGCTTCGCCGTATAGACCTGTCCGTTATAGCTTTGGTATGCCCCGCTTAAGCCGCCGAAAAGCAGCCGATAGGCGTGCAGTAATGGATGATTCGGAGCTTTGGCGCCGGACGCAGCTTGAACGGCCCCGTATTTGCGGTCGCCAAGGACGGGATACCCCTCCTCCGCGATCTGCGCGCGAAGCTGGTGACTGCGTCCTCCGATCAGCTCCAGTGCGAAGAGCGTTTTTCCGTCGGCGGCATAGAGAACCCTTGCACGGCAGACGACAGGATCTGCATCAGAACCCGCGATTAACTTGTACAGATCCGGCTCTTCCGCGCCCGTGTAAAGCCGCTTCACATGCGCCGTGTTTTTGCGGGAATCCTTCTGAAAAGCATGCACGAGCCACATTTCCTCGTCCCACAGGCACTCTCCTTCGCACAGAGCCAGATACAGCTTGCGGCAGCCGTGGCTGCGGAACATTTCATACAGGACCTGTGCGCTCTCCAGACTGCGCGCGGCAAGGACAAGCCCGGTCGTGCCGCGGTCCAAGCGGTTGATGACGCCGGCCTTATAGGTCGCAGCTGAGAGCGTGTCAGCCGCATATTCAGAGAGCGAATAGGCACCGCTGCGGTCGCTTTGACACAGTACACCGGCCGGTTTGTTCCAGAGAACGAGATTATCGTCTTCATAGACGACAGGAATCGCCGGGAAAGAAGCCGGCTTAACACGCGATAGACGGGATGTGTCCGATCTGACGCGCGAAATGCCGGATGCGCCCGATTTGTGCGCGGCGGGCTGATCTGACTGCGGTACGGCGGTCTGATCTGTCCCCTGCGGACGGTATCCGAGACTCGCAGCCTGCTCGTCCGTGATATAGACGTCGATCCGGTCACCGGCCGCAAGGACCTGCTCCGGCCGCGGATGCTTACCGTTTACACGGATCTTTTTTGTGCGCAGAAAACGGTATAAAAGGCCGGAGGGCGCCTCCGGGAGCATTTTCTCGAGAAAACGCACCGTGCGGCGCCTTCCTTCCTGCGGTAAAACCGTATAAGAGAACATTACAGTTCCATTCCGAAATAGTTGACAGCGTTGTAGAAGCAAACGCCCTCGACGATCTTCTTGAGCATTTCTTCGTCATTCGGATACAGGCCGTCCTCTACCCACTGACCGATCAGGTTGCAGAAGATGCGGCGGAAATACTCATGACGGAAGTAAGACAGGAAGCTGCGGGAGTCGGTCAGCATGCCGATGAACTCGCCCAGAACGCCGACGTTCGCGTATGCGCGCATCTGCTGCTCCATGCCATCGATGTGATCATTGAACCACCAGGCGGAACCAAGCTGGATCTTGCCCGGGATTCCCTCACCCTGGAAGCATCCGCCGATCGTGAACAGCGTGTAGTTGTCGTTCGGATTCAGGCTGTACAGGATCGTCTTGGGAAGCTTGCCTCTCGCGCTGCAGGCATTCATCAGGGAAGCCTGATTCTTTGCCAAATGCACGTCGAGGATCGCGTCGTTGCCTACGTCCGGGCCGAGCTTGTTGAACAGAGCTGCGTTGTTGTTGCGGATCGCGGCTACGTGCCACTGCTGTACCCATCCGAAATCATAGTACTCGCCGGCCAGGAATACCAGCAGCGCGGTACGGTACTGATCTCTCTCAACCGCGGTCAGCGGCTGGCCCAGAAGAGCCTTGGCAAGGATCGCGTTGACTTCAGCGTCGGTAGCCTCAACATAAGGAATGTAATCCAGTCCATGGTCGGAGAGGCGGCTGCCTTTCTCATGGAAGAAAGCGATACGGGCATGCAGAGCTGCCTTTACGTCATCGATCGTCTGGATGCTGATGCCGGAAACCTTGGCAAGCTGCTCCATGTAAGCCGGGAAATCCGGACGGGTCGGGTCAAGAGCCTTGTCGGGACGGAAAGCCGGAACGACCTTGGTCTTCATCGCGCCTTGCTCACGGATCATCTGGTGGAAATGCAGATCGTCAACAGGATCATCGGTCGTAGCGATCAGAGCGACATTGCTCATCTCGATCAGCTTGCGGGCGGAGAGGGTCTTGATAACGGCGTTGGCCTTCTCCCAGATCGCGGGAGCGGTCTTCTCGGACAGAGTCTCGGTGATGCCGAAGTAATGCTTCAGCTCCAGATGAGACCAGTGATACAGCGGGTTGCCGATTGCCAGAGACAGAGCCTTGGCATAAGCAAGGAATTTATCATAGTCGCTGCCGTCGCCGGTGATGTACTTCTCATCGATGCCTACAGCACGCATAATGCGCCATTTGTAGTGATCGCCGTACAGCCAGACCTGTGTGATATTCTCGAAGGTCTTGTCCTCCCAGATCTCTTCCGGGCTGATGTGGCAGTGATAGTCGAAAATCGGCAGGCTCTCGGCATATGTATGGAACAGATGCTTGGCGGTGTCGGTCTTCAGCAGAAAATCATCGTTCATAAAAGACTGCATAATCTGTTTACCTGTCCTTTCTTAGGTTGATTTGATATTATTATATCATTCGCTCCTATAAAAATCAAGAATAGGATAAAAAATGCTTGACTTTTACGGGCAAATCGGGTAAACTATATCTCGTTCACAAGCGCTACTGTGGCTCAGTCGGTAGAGCGACGCACTCGTAATGCGTAGGTCATCGGTTCGAATCCGATCAGTAGCTTATGCAAGCCCCGGATGACGGGGCTTTTTCGTTAAATGGCGGCCCTGGGCAGCAGGCCGGGCTTATGTCATCGGCTGGGCCTGGGCTGGACGGCCAGACTTATGTCATCGGCTGGGCCTGGGTTGGGCAGCCAGACTTATGTCATCGACTGGCCTTGGCCGCTGGCTTTCTATGAATCATATCGGAGGTTGTCATGAATTACTGGACGCAGAACGCACAGAATATCTATGTTGCCGGGCATCGCGGCTGGCCGGCACGCTATCCGGAGAATACGCTGGAGAGCTTTCAAGCGGCCATTGAGCTTGGCGTCGATCAGATCGAGACCGACGTGCGTGTGACTAAAGACGGAGAGCTGGTGCTGATTCATGACGCGACAGTGGACCGTACGACCAGTGGTTCCGGCAAGGTCGCGGACTATACGCTCGCGCAGCTGAAGCAGCTGGACGCCGGGAACGGCCTGCGGGATGGGCAAGGTCTGCAGATCCCTACTCTGCTCGAATTCCTCGATCTGGTGAAAAACTATCCGACGCTGACACTGGATATCGAGCTGAAGGAGTATCCGATCCCCGGCTGGGAGGATACTGCTTACCGTGTTTGCGATCAGACGATCGCGCTGCTGGAGCAATACGGACTGGCGGACAGGATCGTGCTGAATTCTTTCAGCGGCAGGCTCAATGAGTATATTCTCGAGAAATACGGCGGCAAATACAAGCAGCATGTCTATTTTCCGCAGAGTCATCTCAGGGACGGATCAATTGACCCCTACTCCTACGCTTACTGCACCTGTGTCGTCGGCGTGGACAAAGAGATCACGGCGGACGATATCATCGCGCTCCACCGGAAGACGGGTGTACGGATCTGGGCCGGCGCTTCCGTAAAGGACGAAGCGACTATCGACAAGGCTGTCTCCTACGGCGCGGAACTCATTACCTGCAACAATCCGGACGAAGTCCTGCGGATCTTGCGGGAGAAAGGGCTGCATTCATAAGGCATGTTGCGGAACGGGTTCCTTTGTATGGCGTTCGGGTTCCATCAATGCCCTATTCTAGCAAGGGCTATATGGAACAAAAAGCAATAATCGCAAAATATACCGTAACCTTCCGGCTTTCCATACGGTATAAAGGCCAGAAAATGAAAAACATACCGTATGGACCACTTCAGGACGAACACTTCGTACGGTATATTTGGAGATAATTGAGTTATATTCCGTATGAAACGAGGGAAAGCTACGGAATAAAACTGATAAAGCTAACAATATACCGTAACCGAGGCTGAAGGGACAGTTCTCCGAGATCGAGGGACAGTTCTCCGAGATCGAGGGACAGCTCTCGCCAATATAGATCATGGCAAAAACGAAACAAGGTTCTTTATAAAACAAGCCCACGCGATCAACACGTGGGCTATAATTATAGTGGATTTTAGAAGCTAATACTATGAGGCTGATTTGTTTACCTACAATTCAACCGGATGCCGCTTTGGAAATCCATCAGAGAATAGGGAAAACTCTGCTGCATCCGTGGAAAATCAGCCTCTGACGCGGGATCATACACCGCGCAGACCGGGAAACCGCCTTTCTTTGCCGTCTCGGCCGCGGTCAGCGTATCCTCGTACACCAGGCACTCCTCCGGCTTCAGACGCATGCACGCAGCTGTATGGATGAAAAGCTCCGGCGAGTTCTTCCCTGTGGGGAAATCATCCGGCCCGACGATCACATCGAAGTACGGCAGCAGCCCCGTCCGTTTGAGGGCCGGCGCATAATACCGCTCCGGCGCGACGGTCGCGAGCGCGATCCGGATCCCCTTGCTGCGCAGCTCCCGCAGATAGGAAACCGCGTGAGGCTTCGCGGGAAGCTCATCCCGGTATTTGGCAAGCGCGAGCGCGTCCCACTCCGCGATAACCTCCGCGGGCGTCATCGCGAGCCCGAACAGATCGATTGTATAGACCGCGGACTGGCGGAAATCGAGCGTCTTGAGATTGGCCCCGTATTCTTTGGTAAACGTCCGGCCGTGCGCCGCAAGAAAATCAATATCCACCTGCTCCCAGATATGCATGGAATCCAGCAGCGTCCCGTCCATATCAAAGATCGCGCCGCGGCAGGATTCAGGAAAATAAATCATCAGCCCTGCTCTGCCAGCTCCTGCAGGATCCGCTCCGCGGACTGCTCAAAATACGGAACACCCGTCGTCTCGATCTTGCCTTCGTCGGACGCCTTCGCGAGTACCGGATCCATCGGGATCTTTTCCAGAACCTCGATTCCATAACGGTCCGCGATGTCGTCAACATGGCTGTCTCCGAAGACATAAATCGGCTTGCCGCAATGTGGACAGCGGATATAGCTCATATTCTCGATCAGGCCGAGAACCGGGATATTCATCTCCTGCGCCATGCGGACGGCCTTTTCCACGATCATCGCGACAAGCTCCTGCGGAGAGGTGACGATGACGACACCGTCCACCGGGAAGCTCTGGAAAACCGTCAGCGGCACATCACCGGTTCCGGGAGGCATATCGATGATCAGCACGTCCAGATCGCCCCAGACAACATCCGTCCAGAACTGCTTAACTGTCCCCGCGATAACCGGACCGCGCCAGATAACAGGTGTGGTCTCGTCCTCCATCAGCAGATTCAGGCTCATGACCTTGATGCCCAGAAGTGTCTCTGCAGGGAGCATACCGTCCTCACTTGCGCTGATATCGCGCAGACGGAACGCCTTTGGGATCGAAGGCCCCGTAATGTCCGCGTCCAGAATACCGACCTTTTTGCCGGCGGCATTCAGCGCGACCGCAAGCTCCGAGGCGACCATCGATTTGCCGACGCCGCCCTTGCCGCTCATAACGGCGATGATCTTCTTGATATGGCTCTTGGGATTGCCCGGCGCGAGAAAATCCTTACGGCTTCTTCCGGCCATAAACTCCTCCGCGGAGAATTCTTTATCTGCCATTTTTCTTTCCTCCTGATGTTGCTTTTTCGTGAATATACATATAATACTGGCATTTGAGCATGCCATTGTAGAGCTTACGCCTGCGAGGGGCTTTCCGCCCGAAATAATCCTCAAACTCATCGTCAGACGAGATGATGCAATAGGACCGCTCGGGATCGGGGACGCATTTCTGGCCTAATACTTTATACAGCTCTCTTGCCTGCTGTGTGTCGAGCATCCGCTCCCCGTAAGGGGGATTCGTGATCACAGTCAACGGCCCGTCCGGCAGCCGCAGATCCCGCACGTTGGCCTTTTTAACGCGGACAAGGTCCTCCACATGCGCTTTTTTCGCATTGGAACGGGTCAGCTCCACGGCCTTCGGATCGATATCATACCCGACCGCTTCAAAACTGTCCGGCTTGCGGATCATGCTCTGCAGCCTGGCGCGCGCCTCCGGGAAAAGATCCTCCGGGAAGCAGCTCCATTTCTCGCAGGCAAAACGCCGCATCAGTCCGGGAGCCCGTCCGCAGGCCTGCATGGCAGCCTCGATGAGAAGTGTCCCCGAACCGCACATGGGATCGATGACCAGACCGCTTTTGCGGACACGCGCGAGATCGCACATCCCGGCGGCCAGACTCTCCCGCAGCGGCGCGTCGTTCGCGTCGGCGCGGTATCCGCGTTTGTGAAGTCCGGGACCCGTGGTGTCCAGATAGATCGTCACGATATCCTTCATGATGGAGAACTGAATCTGGACCTTAGGCCCGGTCTCTTCGAACCATTCGATGTGATAACGGCTGTTCAGGCGGCCGACGATGGCCTTTTTGATGATACGCTGACAGTCGGGAATGCTGTGCAGTTTGGAATTCAGGGACCAGCCTTTGACGGGAAAAGCGTCCTTGCGTCCGACCCAGAGCTCCCAGCAGATAGCCGATACGCCCTGGAAAAGATCTTCAAACGTATAAGCAGGAAATTCGGCAAGCTCGATCAGCACGCGTTCGCCGGTGCGGACGCGCAGGTTCGCCTCCGCGACTTCCGCGAAATCTCCGGTAAACGTCACGCGTCCGTTATCGGCCGACACATCCTCAAATCCGTAGAAGCGGCACTCCTCCGCTGTCAGCCCTTCCAGCCCGAATAAAGTAGGAATTGTGAGTTTCATTACCTTAAGTGTTTCTCAAAGAAAGGAATGGTCTTGTCACCTTTATACATATGACCGCCGTCAAAGAAGTTGGTGTCCAGGTTGCCGCTTAGGCCGCAGGTGTCATACATCTCCTGCAGATGGTTCGCGGCGACTTCCACATTCACGATTCCGCCGATTCCGTCCAGAGAGTCGGTCGTACCGTTCTCATACAGCATCGGACGGGGCGCGATCAGACCGGCAACGTCCCAGAGCTCCATGGTCTTGAACAGCTCCGGTACAAAGTTGCAGGAGCACATATGATTGTACAGCATGCCGCCCTTGAACTGGTGCAGATATCCGCCGGCATATCCGGCCGCGATCCGCTCATCCATCGCTGCTGTATAGATCGTCTGCTCTCCGCCGCCGGAGAAACCGATCATCGCGACCTTCTCGCAGTCTGCTTGCGCGAGCATATAGTCGACGATCCGCATATGATCCCATACGAACAGGCCAAGCAGCGTGAATCCGCAGGCCTCCGCGGCGTCGGAAAGCTGTGTGCAGTCCGAGGTCCCGTACGGCTTCGTGTCGGTCATGCGTCTTTCCCCAAAGCCCCACATATCCGGCGCGAAGGTGATATAGCCATTCTGCGCCATGATCTCTGCGTAAGCTCCGCCGCGTCTCGGCGCGCCCCAGATCGGAAGCTTCATGTTGGCGGTAACGGAATCCTTGCCCGGCCCGTGGCCATGAGCGGCCAGCATATAGAAATGCTTCTCGTCCGCCGCGGAGTTCTTCACGGAGTCCGGAATCAGGACGAATAACGGCATATGGATACCGGGAAGCGTCTCCATGGTCCAATGCTCACGGACATAGCCGTCCTTTTGCTCGGCATAGTCGACCGTGACCTGCGGCGCCGGCAGCGGCAGGACATGTCCGGCTTCGTCAAAACGCTTCAGCCCGGTCAGCTCCTCGATCGCGCGGATCTTGAGAATCTCCAGGACCTTGAGGCGGATCTTATCCTGCTTGTTCAGGAAAGCTTTTACATCGGCGAGATCCTCCGCGGCGAAATGGTAGGTGTCCTTGCGGTTAGCCAGAATATCTTCAAAAAAGTTCTGCATTTCTGTATTCAGCATCTTTGTGACCTCCTTATGGTTTATACAAAGTTAAGTATAACACGGCTGCGCGCGGAATTCAATCGAATTAATTTGAGAAATGATCTTCTTTCTTATGGACAAACAAATCGTAAATCATTATAATGAACACAGAATCTATTCTGACGAAAGAGAGGCACACAAGTTGAGAAGAAAAATCGGTATCTTAACCAGCGGCGGAGACTGCCCCGGACTGAATGCCGCGATCCGCGGCGTCGCGAAGGCGGCTTATGAGCGTTTTGATGTGGAGTTTGTCGGTATCGCGGACGGCTACCGCGGCCTGATCGAGGGTGATTACAGAACAATGAGCCAGTCCGAATTCAGCGGAATTCTGACACTCGGCGGAACGATTCTCGGAACCTCCCGCAGACCTTACCGCAACATGCAGGTCATCGAAGACGACAATGTCGATAAGGTTGCCCAGATGAAGTCCAATTACAAGAAGATGGGTCTGGACTGCCTGGTTACCCTGGGCGGCAACGGTACGCACAAGACCGCCAATCTTCTTTCCGAAGAAGGCCTGAACGTCATCGGACTTCCCAAGACGATCGATAATGATATTTTCGGAACGGACGTAACTTTCGGATTCCACACCGCTGTTGACATCGCGACGGACGTTGTGGACCGTATCCATACAACTGCCAACAGCCACGGCCGCATCATGGTTATCGAGCTGATGGGCAATAAGGCCGGATGGCTGACACTGTATGCCGGAATCGCCGGCGGCGCGGACATCGTTCTGCTCCCGGAGATGCCCTACAGCCTGGACAGCGTCATCTCCTCCATTGAAAAGCGTATTGAGAACCACCACCGCTTCACGATCATTGTCATAGCGGAAGGCGCTTATGACAAAGCTATGGCCAAGATGAAGAGCAAAGAGCGCGTACAGTTCCTGAAGGATAAGAACTTCCCCTCCATCTCCTATTATCTGGCCAGCGAAATCGAGTCCAAGACAGGCCTGGAGACGCGCGTCGTCATGCCCGGACATTATGTCCGCGGCGGTAATCCGTCCCCGTATGACCGTATCCTCAGCACACAGTTCGGCAGCTACGCCGCCCGTCTGATCGAGAAGGAAAAGTACGGCCAGACCGTCGCGATGGTTGACGGACTGATTACGAGCAATCCGCTCAAGGTCGCTGCCAGCCAGACCAAATTCGTGCCGAAGGACCATCAGATGGTCAAATGCGGCAAGGACATCGGCATCAGCTTCGGTCAGGAATAATCCTGCGGCTTTCGTATCGTCTAAACAAAAAAGGCCATCCAGTGGCCTTTTTGTTTTGGCATATAGCTGTTATTCTCCCGGAGAAGGAGTCTGCTCAGGCAGGCTGACGCTCTGCAGCCGTGGCTTTTTCCACAGGAAGAAGTAATAGTAAACGGCAAGCAGGACAAACGACAGGATCCAGCCGATCGGCCAGGCGAACCACAGCTTCTGATAGCTCAGCTGACGCGACAGGACAAAAGCCGCGGCGACTTTCGCGATCAGTTCGGTGAAGCTGCCGGCCATCGGGATCACAACTTCGCCGAGTCCACGCATGGCCTCCATATAGATGTACATGCCGCCGCCGATCAGATAGAACGGGGCAACCACCCGCAGGAAGGATACAGCGATCGAGATCGTTTCGGTCTGATCTCCCGCAATGAACAGCCGTACCAGATATCCCCCGCCAAAGAACAGCAGCCCGCCGAAAACAGCGCTCGCGGCGATGCACAGCACCCACGAAGCGCGGATCCCCTGCCTGACGCGGTCCGGTTTCCGCGCTCCGATATTCTGTCCGGAATAAGTCGAGATAGCGCTGCCGATGGAAATAAGACTATACAGGCCGAGCTGATCCAGCTTGCTCGCTGCCGTGTATCCGGCGACAACCGTTGAGCCGAAGCTGTTGATCAGACTCTGGATATAGACCGCTCCAAGCGACGTAAACAGACGGCTTGCCGCGACAGGCATGCCGAATTTCAGAATGTCACGGACGATGTCCTTATGGAAGCCCAGATTCTTTCTCCTGCACCAGTATTCGTTGCTTTTATAACACAGAACCCAGATGCAGTATATGGCGGAAATGATCTGCGAGATGCCGGTCGCAATGGCAACACCTGCCACGCCCCAGTGGAAGACGATGACAAAAAGCAGATCCAGCAGGATGTTCAGCACGGACGAGATGATCAGAGCTGCCAGAGGATGCCTGCTGTCGCCGGTGGACCGCAGAATGTTGGAAAACATATTGTAGGCGATCGGTCCGATACAGGTGGCAAAATTAAAGACAAGATAGATCCTCGCGTCCTCCAGAATATCCTCCGGCGTATGGATCAGCTGCAGCACCGGCTTGGCAAACAGAATACCCAGCACCATAAGGGCCGACGCAAGTACAGACGCGATCAGAAACGTGGTCCCGACGATGTCGCGGACTTTTTCCGTGTCTTTGGCTCCGACATATCGGGCGGTACAGATAGAAATACCCATCGTAAATCCGATGATCACGACGATCATAATGTTCAGCACCGGCATTGTCGCGCCGATCGCGGCGAACGGCCCCTGCCCGACAAACTGGCCGATGATGATCGAGTCCGCCATGCTGTAGAACTGCTGTACGATGTTGCCGATCAGCATGGGCAGATAGAATGCCGTGAGAAGCTTTAACGGATTACCATGGGTTAAGTCTTTATTGGATTTAGACATATATAAACGTTTCTTTCAATCGATTTAGAAGGACAGGATCCCGAGGTGCTCCAGCAGGATCTTGAGCCCGAGAAGGATCAGAACACTGCCGCCAAGCACCTCCGCTCCTTTATTGAGCTTCGCGCCGAATACATGGCCGATCCAGACGCCGGCAAAACAGATCGCAAATGTGATGACACCGATCAGGCTGACGGCCGGAAGGATCTGCACGGACAGTACCGCAAAGGAAATGCCGACCGCAAGCGCGTCGATACTTGTCGCGACGGCCAGTATCAGCATGGTACGCACTCCGAAGTCCGCGTCCTCTTGCTCTTCTTTCTGTGAGAATGCCTCGTGGATCATACCGATCCCGACCCACAACAGTAGCACAAAAGCGATCCAGTGATCGATTTTCTCGATAAAACCGCTGAAAATGGATCCGAGATAGTAGCCGATAAGAGGCATCAGTGCCTGGAACACGCCGAAATACAGCCCTGCAAGCAGCATGTGGCGTACCTTTAGCTTCTGAAGTGCCAGTCCTTTGCAGATCGAGACAGCAAAAGCGTCCATCGCAAGCCCGATGGCAGTCAGAATCAATTCAGAAAAATACATACGGACACAAACACCTCTTTACGGCATAATATTTGGTTTTAGCTAAACTATATCAGTAAAAGACAGATACGCCCGCTTTATCGGACAAGTCCGCTCTATCGAACGAGTCCGCGGTTTCAGGCGTATCTGCGAACATTCAACTATTAGGCGTACAGCGGATAACGGGCCAGCAGATTCTGGATCCTGCTGCAGCAATCCATATGCGTGCCTTCCGGATCCTGGATGGTCGCCGCGATAACATTGGCGATCTCATACATATCGGCTTCCTTCATACCGCGTGTCGTAACGGCGGGCGTACCCAGACGGACACCGCTGGTTACGGTCGGTTTCTCCGGATCGAACGGGATCGCGTTCTTGTTGCAGGTGATGCCAACGCCCTCAAGCAGTCTCTCGGCTTTACGTCCGGTAACGTGCTTGCTGCGCAGATCCACGAGCATCATGTGATTGTCGGTGCCGCCGGATACCAGATTGAATCCGTTAGTCAGCAGACCGTCCGCAAGCGCCTTCGCGTTCTTGACGATCTGTGTCTGATAGGCTTTGAACTCCGGCTGCAGATCCTCGAGGAAGCAGACAGCCTTGCCGGCGAT
>CACZPA010000114.1 GCA_902782895.1 uncultured Eubacteriales bacterium | reverse complement strand
TTCCTGTGTGTCCCGGCTCTTTTTGGTGTGTCAGGTCTTATTGCGGGAGTTGAGAAAACGGACAAATTCCTTCAACAGTTCAGCATCGTCATGATCCAGCTGGAAAACCTTGCAGAAGATGCTGAAGATAACTTCCGGTGTAAAATGCAGTTCCTGATAAGCCCAGTGTCTGACCTTTGGATTGCCGTATGAATACGGTATTTCACTGTCGTCGATGATTGTTGTGGAGGCGGCCTTTCCGCTGTCGGATACACCCAGCGGCTTCGATTTTACAATATCGTCCAAAGAGACTTTATAAAGTTCTGATAGTATAATGAGGGATTCAAGCGAAGGCCGTCGTCGGGCAGCTTCATAATGACGGTAAGCAGATTCCGTGACTTTCAGCTTGCCCGCAAGGTACGTGTCATCAAAATTGCGTTCCAATCGCAATAGGACTAACCGATTCGCGATATTCAGATCTACAATATTGAGAACAAGTTCAGAATTCAATCCTTATCTTCCCTTCAGTATAGTTTACAATTGAGCAACAGAACCAATTGTAAATCCAGAATATCATAAAAGGAAAATAAAAAACGGCCCGGTACAATGTGTGCTATAGTACACTTTGTACCGGGACATAATCCATGCGAAATATAACCCAAGAAAGGTTTACATAATCTTATGCGAAAGACTGGGCGAGTCCGACAATGATCGGCATCGTTACGATGGAGATAACCGTCGACAGCGATACAAGCCCGACGGCTGTTTCCGTATCATCTCCAAAGCGCTCCGAGAAGATCGGCCCCATGGCGGCAGCGGGAGCGCTTGCGGCAATCGCGCAGGCGATCAGGACCGGACCGCGCAGATTCAACAGCAGATAGCATCCGACCACGGCGAGCGGCACGATCAGAAGCCGCATCGCGATGGCAAAATAGGCCTTCGGAGAGTGCAGAATCTTGCCGAATCTGGCATTCGACAGATAGAAACCGATCAGGAACATCGGCATCGGCGTATTCAAAGCCGCCATTGAGGCGATCGGCGACGCCAGTACATTCGGGAGTCGGATCGATCCGAAGAAAAGAAACAGACCCGCAATAGCCGACAGGATTCCCGGGTTCAGCAATATCTTCGAGACGGAAAAAACTTTGCCGTCAGCGGACGACGCATCGAGCCCTGCCGCTTGCTTTTTGCCGCCGATACTCCGGCTCATCAGCAGAATTCCATAGCTCCAGATCAGAATATTGAACACCGTCACATAGGCCGTCCCGTAGAAAACCCCGGTATCGCCAAGCAACGCCTGCTGCAGCGGGAAGGACATGTATCCGCAGTTAGAGAACACGATACAGAAACGATAAACGCATTCCCGCCGTTTGTCCGGGTCGCGTACCAGCAGATGCGACAGCAGAATACCCATGCCGTGGCCGATCACACCGGCCGCGAAAGCAAGCAGCAGCCCCTTCAGCATGGACGGATCATAATCCCTCTGGAACGCGTTCAGGATCATACACGGCGAAACAAAATACAGAATGATATTGGACATTCCGGAAGCGGCCGCAGACGTAAATAGCCTGGTTTTGCCGGCGATATATCCCAGCAGAATCAGAAGAAAGAGGATCAGAACCTGCGTCCCGACGGTCAGCATATTCTGCAGCATGGCTTTACGGCTCCTTTATCAAAGAATGTTCGCGGAATTCCCGCCAGACGTTTTCAAAAACATCGGCTGACCGGTCCGGGATCGGATGCACGGGACGCCAGATACAATGCAGCGCCGCAGGGTCGATTTCCTGCACAAAACCGTCCAGACTGCCATTGTCCTCGATAAACCGGAACTGCTCCGGCACGGGACGGACAGCAAGCTCCGGAAGTGTACCGCAATCATTACGGGAAACAGAGCTTCCCCGGCTTGTCTCCGAATGCTCCGCAAAATCCAGCATCGCAGTAAGATAGACCTGACTTGCGAGCAGCTGATCATACAAACGGAACACAGAAGACGGCCTGCCGCCGATCTTTTCATCAAAGTGTGCAAGAAGAGGAGCAAGCTCCGCGAGAATCGTCCGGATCGCGGCAGCGGAACGGAACGGACCGCCGGAGGCACTCATTTTACGGCGATACTCCTCGGCAACAGACGCAGTACAATCCGGATAGCGCGACGTCTGCTCGATCAGAGACAGGACTTCCTGAATCTGTCCCCGGCAGGCATCCGGAAGCTCCGGAACGGCGATATCAAGCCGTTTTTCAGTGATATAACGGGCAGCACGCAGCGCGCCGACCTGGCCGGCGTTGAGCGCGGTCCCGCCGGGACGGTATACGCCATGTGTACCGGCCGCTTCGCCGATGCAGAAGATACCTTCCACATCCGTGCGCCACCAGTTGTCCACGGCCAGACCGCCGTTGTTATGCTGTGCGCAGATCGCGATCTCAAGCGGTTCAGAGGCAAGATCCACGCCCTTGGACAGATAGAAATCCACCGCCGGACGGTTCATATAGGCCAGACGTTCAAAAGGCGAGGCGGCAAAAAGCTCGGCCGGCAGGGTCTTTACAAGATAATTACGGGCTTCCTCCGGCAGCGCATCCGCGGAGAGCGGCTGTCCGCCGGGATTTACCCGATAGTCCAGGAAAACACGCCGCCCCAGCAGAACCGTCTCCCGATAGACCATCAGATCAATACGCGAAGAACCGTGCATGGCTTTGCGGCTGTCAAAAGGCCACTGATATCCCTTCAGAAAGATCTGTCCCAACAGCTCCGAACGGGACGTAAAGCCGTCGTCCAGAAACTCTCGGCGGTCAGAACCGTCCTGCGCCGTAGAATAGAACGTCGGGATGACCTGCATATACGTGCCGGAAACATTCCAGCGGGGACGCAGCGAGGCCATGCCATACTGCCATTCTGTCAGCCCGCGGCCGCGGATTCCGGCCTGAAAAGCCAGACCTGTGCTGCCGTGCTGGCTTGCGGGATAGACACTGTCCTGATACAGACAGGCAGGCCCGCCGGTCGCGAGAATCAGCGAAGAACAGTGCAGCAGGACCGTTTCCTGCGTCTGCAGATCCAGACAAAGAATGCCGTATACCCGTCCCTCGTCGACCAGAATGCGGATCATCTGGAGCGGCTCCAGCACAGGCGTGCCATGAGAAAGGACGGCCGCTTCCAGTGCCTCTGTCATCAGCTTCGAGGTCAGCGGCCCGGCGGATGTAGCCCGGCTGCGCGGGTCATGGTCGGTTTTGTAGCCGATATATTCACCGTACGCATTGGTCGGAAAAGGTACGCCAAGCTCTGCCAGATGCAGAAAAGCAGGGACGGAACCGGCGGCTTCGCACAGCGCGAGATCGCCGTCGGCCGATTTGCCCTCGAAGATCGTCCGCGCCATTTCCGTATAAGAGTCCGGTTCGTCGCCGGACAGCGTCAGCTTGTAATAAGTCTGTTTGTCGGAGCCTGTGTTGCGGGAAGTGCCTTTCTCCCGGCCTTCGCTGACCAGGGCAAAATCACGCGCGCCCATCATGTAAAGCCGGTCGCAGGCCGCGTAACCGGCCGCGCCGCTTCCCACCACAAGAATCCGGTATGAGTACTCCTTCATGCGAAAATCCTTATGCTTCGCGGTCCGCGTCCGTCAGGATCCGGCGGGATTCCAGATAGAAGCGTTTATACTCCGCGTGACCGATGGAGAAGGTCTTGCGGGGCAGTACGTCTCCGTGAATGACCGCGCCGAATACTTCGTCTTTGCGGATTCCACTGAAAGTAATGCCGATGCAGGCGGGATCGCCGGCAAGGGAACGAACGGTGTCAAGTCCGTGGATATAATCGATGCCGACCTCCGGATGCTCCGCGAGATAGGCGTCCAGCAGCGGCTGCAGGATCTGAACCGGCAGGATGCCGGGCTGCGCCGGAATCGAAAGCGTTCTGCGCTCCAGACCGCACTGGAAATAGAGACTGGTCTCGCCGAACTGCGCGATGCCGCCGTGGAAAGCCGGCTCGGCCTTGCGCAGGAAGTTCAGCAGATCGTCCAGATCGGCGCCTTTCAGTACGCGGTAGATCGGTTCAAAAGTGATCGCGGGATCATGCAGATTGTTAAGCTCGGCCAGAGCATAGCGCGCCGGATGAGTGGCAGCAGCCTCCGCGCCGATCCGCGCCTTCAGCCTCTCATACGCGTCCTTGGCGGCGGCAAGGGAATGGTTGCCGTCTCCGACCGCGAGGACCATCGGATGAGAAGTAGAGCGGTATTTGCGGCGGAAATAAGCGGGATCCGACCATTTTTCCAGAACGGAGGCGATCCGCGCCTGCTCCTCCTGCGGAACCAGATAACCGCGGAGGTGACCGGAATTCTGCATCAGATCAAAGTCATAAATCTTCTCAAATTCGCCGATCCGTGCAATGACAGGCTCGACGAGCTCTTTGTCGCGGTCATCCACGAGCAGCATCAGATGCGGGATGTCCAGCGCAGAGCCTTCGCGCAGCTCTTTGCGGGATTCGATACGGGACAGAACTGTCTGCTCCGTCGCGCGGATGAAGCTTTCAGACTCGGTGTGATAATCATACTGCTCCAGATCGATCAGACCGACAAGCCCGTAGCGGACGGAACCGTCGCGCAGCGTCCTTTCCGTAAGGATCATCGCGTTCTTATACTCGCGGAAAAGGCCGGATGACAGCGCCTGCCACATCGTATCATGGATCTTGCGGATCCGCGCGCTGTTGTCCTCCGGACTGCCGAGCTCGGCTTCCGGGAAAATCAGCTGCAGCGCGGACGGATTGCTGCCGGCAGCGTCTGCGGCCGGTTTCCAGTATTCGGGTTCTGACGTGTACTGATCGCAGGCAATCACGCAGAAAGCCGATAGATCCGTCTGGGGGATCAGAATTGTACCGCCTGTAAATTTGCAGATATCCATTGGAAACCTCCTGTCGGTTAAAATAAAAAATCTGTATCCGAAGGGGATACAGATCAGGGAACGGAGAGAGTAGGATTCGAACCCACGGCCCCTTGCGGAGTCACTGGTTTTCAAGACCAGCTCCATAAACCACTCGGACATCTCTCCAGTGAAAGAGAAACTCTTCATGACTTTCACATTATAAAAGCTCTCCGCCGTTTTGTCAAGCCGTTATTCGGACCGCTCTTCCAATTTGGCCCGGAAGATATCCCGGAGCTTGGTCATGCAGAGAAGAAGCGGTTTGTACAAAACGATTCCGATCACAAGATTGCCGGCGCAGTGCATCAGATCGAACGGAAGGCCGTTGATCCACCAGGCAAGCATCATGCCCGGCCCTCCGATAAAGAGGTAGGGGATCGCGCACAGCGCTCCGAACGAAAGGCCGAAGAGGGCCAGAACCGCGCACCACAGCCACCATGATCCGTGTTTCGAAAGCAGCAGCACCACTACGCACAGCACAGGCCATACATACAGGTAAACGCACCACCAGACACCGAATCCGTACGTCAGTCCTTCCAAAATGATAAAGACATAGATCGGAAACAATGCCTGCGCTCCGAAGGTCAGTGTCGTTACAAGAATCAGAACGGACACGAGTTCAATATTGGGCAGAGGAGCCAGTGCCACCTGGACGGCATAGTAGAGCGCGCCAAGAAACGCGAACAGGACCATCCTGTAGACGTTCATGATTACCAGCCTGTTTTCAGTTCGATTTCGAAATGATCTCCGTCAGCGATCGGAGTCTCGTCAACACCGGTCATCAGCATTTCGCCGCCTTTGGTGAAGCACCACCACTGCTGCTTGGTATCATCCGCAGCGACACCGTTGACTTCCGTAACAAAGAGACCGTATTCGGACTCGGATCCCTTGATCAGATTCAGCTCTTCGAGCGCGCCGCGCAGGAACTCCTGATCCGTGTGGACCGTGAATTCCTGTTTGTCTTCGCCGTTGATGACTTCCACGACAATAGTCTTCTTGCCCTGCTGGGTAGCGGCAGGCTTGCGGAAAACCACGATCAGAATCGCGGCGATGACAAGAACAGCGAGAATAGCGGACACGATATAAGTAGTCTTTTTAGACTTCTGTTCAGCCATGATATACCTTCCTTTCTATAGAATTCGGATATGTCCGCCCGTCATATCCGTAAAGCGCCCCTATTATAGCAGAATTTGCGCGATTTAGCAAGAAGAAACGACGGCTTTACATGCAGCGCAAACGGCCGTTCCACTTGATTTCTGCAAAACAGGAGAGTATAATACAGGTAATGATAAAGGAGGAGCCGCTGTGTGGCTTGCTATATTCGGATATACGGCAGTGGCCGTGCTTATGTTTTTTGGAACGCTGACTCATTTTCTGTGCATACGATTCCTTCACCGTGAGTTTCCGGAGGGCGGAGCGCGTGCATCTGGCGCGATCTGTGCTTCTGACGGGACCTATGCTTCTAACGGGACGCATACTTCTGATGGTCGTGGCTTTTCATGCGATACACCTGACGGATGCTGGATCCGGGGCGAGATCCTTGTGCCGGAGAGGCTTGCCGGAGTCGCCGTTGTGTTGACAGATCTGCAGGATGAGGGTCTTGTCGGCTGGCTGCTGGCAAAAGGGATCGCCGTGATCCGCTATAGCGGCAGGGGCTGTGCGGGAAGCGGGCGAAAGAGCACCTGGGGCATCCGGGAAGCCCGTGATCTGCGCCTCATCTATACAACAGCCGTGAACAGAGAACCGGACGCCTGCAGGACGATCGGGACGGTCGGCCGCAAGACCGGAGCTGTAGCCGCTTTACTGCACGCGTGCATAGACGACCGGGTGCGATTTGTCGTCGCGGTTTCACCGTACGCGGACCTGCGGGAACTCCTGAAAAAGCACCTGCGGGACAGAGGTTTCCCGCCGTTCCCAATGCTGCAGCTTGCCGGGCTGTTCTGCAGATGGACGCGGGGCGTTTCTCCGGCGAAAGCAGCACCCGCGGCGGAGATTCGCGCGCGAGGCGGTTTGATGAAGCTACCGGTCCTCCTCGCCGCCGAAAAGCATTCCGGAATCCCGGTTCAGGAGTCTGCGCGTATAGCGGAAGCGCTTAAAGGCCCAGTCCATACGGAGATCCTGTCCGGCCCATTGGACCGGCCGGAGAGGGACAGTACAGAACGGGATCAATTCAGACAATGGATACTGGATACGGCCGCACAGTCGGCCGGTTCAGAATAAATACTGCAAGACCTTAGTCTTAAGGAGGAACAAATGGAATATCGGATGAGCAGTCCATCCGGGAAAAACGCCTATTATCGGGCAAAAGCAAAGATCAATCTGACGCTGGAGGTCGGGAAAGCGCGAGAGGACGGTTTTCATGAGGTTTCCATGATCATGCAGAGCCTGCGGCTGTGGGATGACGTGGAGCTGTCCTTCGCGGATGGAGATACAAACACGGTAGAATGCAATATTCCTTTTCTCGGGGCTACCCCGCAGAATCTTGCTTACCGTGCGGTTACTTTGATGCAGGAGCGCTACAGCCTCGATCGGCCGATAGCCCTTATGATAAAGAAAAAAATCCCGATCGCGTCGGGCCTTGCGGGCGGCAGTACGGACGCGGCGGCGGTGTTGCGCGGCATGAATAAGCTGTTCAGCTTGCGGCTTTCTACGGAAGAACTGATGAAAATCGGGGCGGAGATCGGCTCCGACGTACCGTTCTGCCTGCTTGGAGGCACATGCCTGGCGACGGGCCGCGGAGAGCTGATCGAACCGGTCCGGGCGTTTCCGATGACATATGTTGTGCTGGTAAAGCCGGATTTCAGCGTGTCCACGCCGTGGGCCTATCAGCAGTTTGATCTCGAAGGCCGGCAGAAAAAGCCCAATACCGCGCGTTTCCTCGCGGCGGTGGAGAGCGGCGATATCCGGAACCTGCAGAAAGAAATGATCAATATGCTGGAAAAACCGGTCAGCCGTGAGCATCCGGAGATCCCGGAACTGAAGAAGCAATTGCTGCAGCTGGGGGCGGCTGCCGCCTCGATGAGCGGCAGCGGACCGACGGTCTACGGCCTTTTCAGGGACGAAGCAAAGGCAAAAGAAGCTTATCTGTCACTGCGCGGATCCTGCCCGCGGCGCTACGTCGTGCTGTACACCAATACGGAGAATCCGAGGTACCAGCAGGGCGGCGTCTGGAAGCAGGATGCCTGACTGCAGCAGATCAAGGCGGTTGCAATGGATTCGATCAGCCGCAATGGATTCGATCAACCGCAGCTGATCCGGCCGACAATAGATCCGTTCTATAACTTGCAATCCCGCGTTTTTGTGGTATACTGAACTTACACAATCAGAAGGAGGTCACTAATATGGAATTCCCCGGAAGCTTTTCACTGGAAGGTAAAGTAGCCCTGATTACAGGCGCGTCTTACGGAATCGGTTTTGCGATCGCGACTGCTTTTTACAGAGCAGGTGCTACTATTGTATTCAACGATATCAATCAGGAACTTGTGGACAGAGGTCTTGCTTCTTA
>CACZPA010000113.1 GCA_902782895.1 uncultured Eubacteriales bacterium | reverse complement strand
GTTGTCAGCACTCGCAGCGTAGTACTCCGTGATTCCTGTCAGAGAGGGGCCCTTTTCGCCGTATACGCCAGCGATCACCGGCTCCGTGTTTATCGACGTGCCGTTGGCCTTCCCGTATGTATGGTAGATCCACAGATACCTTTTAGTCTGTGTCATGTTCTGGACCGTTTCGGTCCATCCCTGCGTCTGCCGCGTCACTCCGCTGTATGCCGAAGTCGCAAGATAGTGGAGAGTATCCGATGTAACTGTTCCCTGCGCCGTTCTCTCCGCCTCTTCAGCAGTTGTCTGCGCACTTTCCGCTGCGTTCTTTGCCGCTGATATATCGTTCATCACGGCATCCGGAGGCGTTGACTTCATTTCGACCCATGTTGTGCCATTCCACCAGTAAGTCTTTTGTACGGACGTCGTGCTGTTATACCAGGTGTCTCCTATATGCGACTGCTTCTGAGCGGTTGTGGTCCATGCCGTTGACGGATCTGAGTCCTGTGAATAGTTGGTGTTTTTCGAGTTGGCCGTTTCCTGCGCTTTCCCGGCTGCGACAGCTGCATCTGAAGCAGCGCCCTGTGCGTCCGATATATCACTCTCCATATCGACGATTTTCGTCTCCAGCCCGACCACTCCGCCTATCTCGACGCCTCTGACATATACGCCGTTCACTGTCCCGTCTTTATTGGATATCTCTTCCCATGCGGCCGCTGCCCGGTCGTTTCGTTCTTGTAACTCTTCCCATGTAAGGACTGTATTGGACAGCTCGCATGTGTTTGAGCCGGGATCATGCGGATATACCGACATCTTCACGATCCGCTGCCGGTCATTTACTCCTGATCTTTCATCGATTATTTTCACAGTATCCCCGAGCGAATATGAAAGGATGTCGTACTGCTCGCTCTCCGCTGCCAGGTCCTTTACCGATGCCGAGTAAGACTTTTTCGGTTTGCTCATATCAGCAAGCTTCTTTATTGCGTCTTCCTTCAGCTCCTCCGCGTCTTCGTATGACGTGTCCTCCCAGATCAGCGTCCTGACCTTGCTCGTATACTGATAATTCTCGACATAGGGAACTCCCTGATTGACCTCTGTGATCCGCAGGTCATCAGCTCCGATCGGCACGATCCTCGTGTAATAATCGTATGAATCTGTCGAGAGCGAAGCCTCTACCAGATTCAGCCCACGCATAAAGTAAGTGCCTTTGTCTTCTCCAAACTCCTCCTCGAAGTAGACTACCCTATTCACGGAATCGAATTTCACTTCACACATCCACGCGTCTCTTACGAGATAGATGATTTCAAGCGGAGTCTTTTTGAAGCACTGCACTCTTCTTGTTTTCGTGATCAACGTCTGTGCCGTCCAGCCGGTGTCTCTCATGGCGACCGCCATCGCAGCAGAGATCGTGCTGTTTGAGACCGAGAATTTCTCAAATGCATTTTTTTCGAGACCTTCCAGGCAAAGCTTAGCTACTATTTCTATCCCGTCTTCGGCCGACCTGATTTCCTTGACTACGAAGATATCTTCGTCCGTCTCTATGTATCATTCATTGAGAATATCTTTCAGCTCCCCTAAGTAAGTGACGGATAGAGTCTTGTCGCCGTTCGACAGGTCGCTCTCAATTACCAGACTTTCACGGTCATAGTCCTCTGTCTGGAATTTGAAAATCATTTCCTCATCGTATATTTTCAGCATATCTTACCTCACATATACATCGGCATTACTTCGCATGTCATGCCCGCGCCTCCTGCGCTACACACGATCTCATTCAGTCCCGGCTTTAACGCCGGCAGCGTCCAGATATCGATCCCGGAATCTGGGACTCCACCTATTGTGAAAATCCCATTGATGCCATCCAGTACAATTACTTGTCCGGCGACCATTCTCTCAATCGTAACCGGCAGCTCCTCCCCGTCCTTTGATCCTCTGCTGATCCCTGAGATCGTCGAGTAATTGGATGCCGTCACCGGAGTAACCGAAAGTTTGCACGGGGATTCAATATTTCCCGGATTGTAGATCTTGATTGTCCCTGTCCCGGACTTTCTTACTGTCTCGCCGAATTCGTAGCACTCAAAAGTAAGTTCCAAAGCATGAAAGCGTTTCATCGACAGCTCCGTGTTTTTGTAACTTTTCAATATGCCTTTGAATTTGTGGTTATAGTCATCAAGCCCGAGGACTACCGGCTCCATGAGTGCACCCAAAAGATTCGACGTGTTCCTTATGATCTCTTCCCTTCCGTCGCCTTTTACGATCACCCTCACGGTCATATTCTTAAAGCCGACCGTATTTCTTCTCAGAAAAGGCAGGACTGCTCCGTCCTGCCATTCTGAATTACTACTTATCGAATTGTGGTCAAATGTCACATTGTGCTGCCTGGCATTGTATATGCTTATGCTCTTTTCATTGATCGTCATGCCCTTCTCCTCCTTGCCTTCATGGCAAGCTCGGTACTCATTCTTGACGACGTGCTTCCTACCAAAGTCTTTCCATCGATATAAATGTTTCTATTCTCCGCGAGGTACGGAAGGAACTCCGCGAGAAGTTCAGCCATTCCCCGCATCAGGTCATTTGCCTTGTCAGTGTTTTTTGTTCGCTCCCTGTATCCGGATGCCAGCGAAGCATTCAGGCTGTTCATCGTCGGCACTCTGAACTGATCCGGATCGATCGCTCCCCACTTAAACAGGTTGCTCGCCAGATCCGCCGGCACGACAGCATCGTTCGCCTCCAGCCTTGTCATAATCGCCTTGTCTGACTTCCTGACGATCATTTCCGGACCCTTCTGATCCAGGAGCTCGTCAATCCATGCAATGGTATTTTCCCCGAATCTTCTCGTCCCGCCTTTCAGGCCGTCCGCCTTCAGCTTATTCAGTATCGCCGTTTTCTGTGCCGCTGTAGGCGTCGCGCTTACTTTGATTCCGTAGGCT
>CACZPA010000112.1 GCA_902782895.1 uncultured Eubacteriales bacterium | reverse complement strand
TGTCTCCAGTCTGGCAACAGTCCCCGACTCGCGGATCCAGGAATGATCGTCGACAACCGCCTCCGGTCTCGGTGGATGGGCCTCTCCGATCGTCTCCTTTGTGAAGTCAAAACTGCCCTCGTCCCATTGCCGCAGCCAGTCGCGGATTTTGGATTTATCGGTTTTCATCTGCAGCGGCCTCCCGTCGGATCAGATAGATTCTCCGCAGCGCAAGGAACAGCAGAATACTGGAGATTCCGGCTCCGACAGCAGCCTCTGTGACCGCAAGATCCGGCGCTTCCAGCAACGCCCAGATGATCGACATGATGACGCCGTACGCCATGAAAATGATCAGCGATACCATCATGTTTTTGGAGACACAGGTCGTAATTCCGCAGACCACGACCAGTCCCAGCAAAGCAATCTCTATAATGTCCATGCTTAAACCTCTTTATCGGAAAAATCCACTGCGGTACGCGCCGGTTCCGCGTGCGTATCACGCGATGGCCCGCTGTCCGCGCTTGTCTGATCCTCCGTTTTCATATGATGACAGCTGTCCGCGTCGGTCCGCACCTCCATCTGACCGACCAGATGCGAAGCGATCGGACTGCTGATCCACTGCACCGCGAGAATCACGAGCAGCTTCGGTACAAACCGCAGATTCCATGTCATCAGTACAAGTCCCGCCAGAATGCATCCAAGCGCCAGAGAATCGATCAAAGCCGCCGCATGCATTCGGTTCAGCACATAGCGGAACCGGAAAATCCCGCTGATTGAAAGGACGATCGTAAGCGCGCCGGCGGCAAAGAGCGCGGCCGCGATCCATAGCCGGATCATCGCTGCGCCTCGCTTTCTCCGGCCTGCTCCAGATGGATTCTCGACAGCACGACGACCGCGAGGAAACTGATCAGGCAATAGATAATGCAGACATCGAGCAGCCAATGCTCCTCAAGATATACCGCGAGTACGGCAAAAAACGCCGTTCCCAGTGAGCCGATCATATTGATGCCGAGCAGCCGGTCCGAGCGTGTCGGCCCTTTGATTGTCCGCAGCAGCGCGAACAGCATCGCCACGGTCAGTATGACCGTAATACCAATTAACAGGAATGATTTCATCAGAAAGCCCCGCTTATTTCTCGATTCTCCGGATCCAGCGGATGAAAAGCCCGTCCGGATCGGTATCCAGCATCGTACGCTCCAGACAGTGCACGGTGAATATACTGCCCTCCGTCTGGATCGTGATCGTACCGGGCGTCAGCGTGATGGAATTGGCCAGCAGGAAACGCCCCAGATCCGTCTGCAGTCCCGAATCGAAGGTCACCAGGTACGGATCGATATTCTCCGTCCTGTGCAGAAGGATCCGCAGCATAATCAAAGAGCTCTTGAGAATCTGCGCCACCAGAATACCGAAATATACCAGGATCAGCGGTATCTTTTTCAGGAAAAGGAAGTCCCGCCGGACCGTATATCCATAGAAGATCCGCATCAGAATACCGGCAGCCGCGGTCAGCGCCAGTCCGACAAGGATTACCTCAAGGGTGATCTTTCCATTGAAAATCACCCACAACAGCATAATTATAAAATACAATTGATGTCCTCCGTCAGCCGATCTTCCGCACCTGGATCTCTCCCAGCAGCTTCTCCATATCGCTTCGCAGATAGAAACCGGTCTGTTCCGTCATCGCGGCCGCCGACGAGACCGCGCTCGCAAAGCGCAATGCCTCCGGCAGACTCTCTCCGCGGGAGATAGCAACCGCGAAACCTCCGACCATCGTATCTCCGCAGCCTACTGTATTGACAGCATTGATTCGGGGTACAACAGCCTGATACAGTCCCTCCCGGCAGGAAAGGACAGCTCCGTCAGCTCCCAGTGATACGACCGCCGCCTCAATCCCTTTGCGGTGCAGGACCTCCGCCGCTTCCGAAATTTCCTCTATCTTAAGCGTCTCCCGTCCGGTCAGCATCCGGATCTCATCGAGATTCGGCTTGATCAGAAAAGGCTGCGCTTCCCCGGCAAGCGCTTCCTCAAGCAGCTTCCCGCTGGTATCGAGAAACACTTTGATTCCATGATCCGCGCCGACTTGAAGAATCCTGCGGTATAACCCAGCGGAACATCCCTTCGGAACGCTTCCAGAGACGGTAATGATCTCCGCGCGGTCCTCTGCTTCCGTATAGGACGCAATCTTGTCCAGAAGCTTCTGCTCGTCCTCCGGCGTGCAGGACGGACCCGGCTCCAGGTATTCTGTCTGCTCTTTTTTCTCCTCGTCCCAGATATTCAGGCAGGAACGTGTCTCTCCGTCAATCCATACGAAATCCGCAGGGATCTTCTCCTGTTCGAGCCTTTCGGCAACGTACTGTCCCGCGTGTCCGGCCAGAAAACCCGTTGTCACAGGCCTTTCTCCGGCAATCTGAATCGCTCTCGCGACATTCAGCCCTTTGCCTCCGGCAGAATACGTACATTCCCGGATCCGGTTCACCGCGCCCGGCACGGCCCTCCCTACCACGGCGCGCTTATCAATCGCCGCGTTAGCTGTAACAGTCAGAATCATAGCATCAGCCTCCTGATTTTGCGAATCGGTTTATTATACCGCAAACTCTCATAAAAGTCCATTTATTATAGGACCGACAGCACAAAAACACCGCCCGCATAACGCGGGCGGCGCTTGATTATTCTGCTAATTCGATCTGTCTCAGGCCTCGAGCTCCCGGCACTTCTCCAGCAGAGAAATGATCGGAAGATGCTGCGGGCATGCTTCTTCACACTGTCCGCACTGAATACAGTCACTGGCTTTGCCCTTACCTTGCGTAACGATTGTATACTCCCGTTTGGTGCGGAACTCGGGACTGCCTTTCTTACGGTTCTCGACATTGAAGATATCCGGAATAGGAATCTCCATCGGGCATCCCTTCGTACAGTAGCGGCAAGCCGTACACGGAATGGATTTATCCTCATCCAGAGCCTTCTGTGCCTCGCGGATAACTGCCTGCTCATGCTCATCCAGCGGTTTGAAATTGCGCATATAGGAGAGGTTGTCCTCCATCTGAGCAATATTGCTCATTCCGGAAAGAACGGCAAGAATGCCCTCCTGGCTGCAGGCAAAACGAATCGCCCAGCTTGCATAGGACAGACCATTGTTCTCTTTATCAAAAACCGCCTTGACTGTATCGATCGGATCCGCCAAAATGCCGCCTTTAACAGGCTCCATAACCGTCACCATCTTGCCGTGCGCTTTGCAGATCTCCAGATTGCGCTTGGACGCGACGCCAGGATTCTCCCAGTCGGCGTAGTTCAGCTGCAGCTGGACAAAATCCACATCCGGATGAGCGTTCAGCAGCTCCTCAAGCAGCTCCGGATCCGCATGGAATGAGAATCCGTAGTGGCGGATCAGGCCTTTTTCCTTCTGTTCTCTGACAAAATCCCACAGACCGAACTCATCGTACAGCTTATAGTTGGTCCTCTGGAAAGCGTGCAGGAGATAGTAATCAAAATAGCCCGCGCCGGTGCGCTCCAGGCTGGTATAGAACTCCTGCTTGGCTTCCTCTTCGGTCATGCCGGGCCGGCAGATCAGCTTGGTCGCGAGCGTATAGCTGTCGCGCGGATAGCGGTCGATCAGCGCGATCTTGGCCGCCGCTTCCGATCCCTGATAGGCAAAAGCCGTGTCAAAATAGGTGCCGCCTGCTTCAACGAACAGGTCGACCATCGTCTTAACCTGCTCAACATCGATCGTACCGTCTTCAAATTTGGGCAGACGCATCAGGCCAAAGCCCAGTTTAAATCTGTTCTCCATATGATACCCCCATTTTAACAATCATTCGTCTGAAAAAGCCCGGCTTCCTGTTCGAAAGGCACTGGCTCTGTCAACTCTTTATAGCTTTTTGAAAACGACCAATTCTACCTGGTTGCCTTTGATATAAATGATTACTTCGTCGGCCAGTTTCGCGATGATAGATTTCTCGAACTGATCCCATTCTTCCTTATGCTGCGCGAGCTCCTGCTCGAGGGATTCGCGATAGCGCTTCAGGGACCACTCCATGGCAGCGGAACGCGCGTTCATCTCCGCCATATCGTTCCCTGTACTCTCCTCGGAAACAAAACCGTAGATCAGGCTCTCCGGATACTCGTTCAGAGAATCCATGGATCTCTCAAAGACGTCGCGGATCTTGCCGAGAATGCCGACTGCCGCCGCATTCTTGCCGCTGGTCGCCGCGGAAAGCAGCCCGGAGCGCTTTTCGGCGTCCATCGCGGTCCTTGTGACCAGATGCAGCTGATATACATCGTCCTTATCCTCAATCCAGAACTGCAGATCATGCTCTCCGGTAATGGCGCGGACCATTCCCATCATTTCCTCCGTCAGAAGGCGCAGATGCAGGCCGTCCTTATGCGCAAGGCCCTTATATGCGGAAACAGCTTCAGCCTGGTTGAGAGCGGCTTCAATCCCTGTCCCCTGTGTATTGATACGAATAACGTCAGTTTTCATATCGGCACCTCTTATTCGATGTCCAGAATCGATGAGAATCCGGTAATGTCGAAGATCTCCTGGATCATTTCATTCACATGAACGACCTTCAGGGATCCCTTGCCGGCCATTGTGTTATGCATGCTCAGCATGACGCGGAGGCCTGCGGAAGACATGTATTCCAGTTTCTCCAGATCTACGACCAGATCCGTCACCTTCTCTTTAACCTTATTCCACTCTGCCTCCAGCTCCGGTGAAGTCGTTGTATCCAGTCTTCCCTCCAGAGCAATCGTCAGACGGGAACCATCTTCAATCTTCTGAATCGTCATTTACTATAACCCCTTTCCGATTAATACTTGTTTAATATACAATAAACCGCGGACAATGTCAATCTTTAG
>CACZPA010000111.1 GCA_902782895.1 uncultured Eubacteriales bacterium | reverse complement strand
TACGTGGAAGCTGACGCTGCCGCCATAAGAATGGCCGATCACCGCGACTTCAGCGTTTTCGACAAAGGAACGCTCGCCGTCAACGGTCTTGCGGCGGACGATTTTAGGTGCTCCGTTTCTGGCGGTAAAACGGGTCACGTCGTGCGGTGTGAGCTTCCAGCCTGCCTGCGTCAGAAGCTCTTTTCCCGCCCAGGAGAAAGTGATCCGTCCCGTCTCGCGGTCTACGGCCGAGGCGATTTCACAGGCAGTGGGAAGCTCCGGATAGAGGACCTGGCAGTCCGGGGCCTTGACAAGCCCGTCCGGCGTGCAGACAACGCGTATGACATGGGGCATTACGGGCAGAATATGCATTTTACTCATGATAATGGCTCCTTGTTTAAAAGACTATGATAGTTCGATGGCCGGAGGCAATCGACGGTCAGACGCGATCGATGGTCAGGCGAGGCATTTGCGGATAAAAGCCTCCACGATGTCCAGCATCGGTTCGGTCCAGAACTCCGGCCCGCCGTGATCCGCGCCTTCCACAAGATACAGGGCCGTTTCTTTGCCGCATTCCTTAAGCCTGCGGTAGAGATCCACGCTTTCCCAGCAGTTGACGGTGCGGTCCTTCGTCCCGTGGAAGATCAGGACCGGCGGCAGATCCGTCTCCGGCGTGATATTGCATTCCACGGACATCCGGCGGCAGAGATCGTCCCGCTCGCGCAGGTTCGCGCCGCCCATGAGGACACCTTCCGGGCTGTCCGGCAGATGATGGTTCAGGGTGGATGGATTCCCGTCCCAGCGCATCACGCTGCAGGAGCCATAGTAATCGACGATGCCTTTCACCGCTGCGGAAACGCCGGGATACAGGTTCCGGTCAGCTTCTTCGGCCAGCAGCGCGGCGAACATGGCCGTGTGACCGCCGGAAGAATCGCCCGCCAGAATGATCTTATCCGGGTCGATCCGGAACTTCGCTGCATTTGCACGCAGGAAACGAATCGCGTTGCGCGTGTCCTGCGCCTGTGCCGGGAAAGTCGCTGTCGTTGACGGCCTGTATTCGACAATCGCGCAGACAAAGCCGCGACGGCTTAAGCGCACAAGCGCCGGGAGATTCGCGTAAACGTACTGTTTGAACCAGCCGCTGCCCTGTACAAAGACAAAGCAGGGGAGCTCGGAGCCTTCGCGGAAGCGGAACGAACCGCCTTCACGTTTGGAATCGTTGCGGCTTGCCGGGAAAAGAATCTGCAGATGCAGCTTTGTTCCGTCGATATCGGCGTATTCGACATCATGCATGTAGCGGATGTCAGATTCGTCCCCGGTTGTCGGGATCCGGACCGCGCCTTCGATTTCTTCGGTAAATTCGGGAAAATCCTCGTATGTCCAGTTTCTGTGTTCGATCATGTTGTGCACCTCTTCTGTAGATGTTATCTATATCATACCATATTTCACCGGATTCTGCTGCGTTTTTTAAAGAAAAACATGGCCGGCAGGGCCAAAACAGGGCTTTTCGCGGCCTGTTTTGTTTGACCGCGTTTCATGCTGATGACTCGATGAAAACCAGGCAGTCATGAGAGTCGTCTTGGGAGGCGGTCTTTTTGCATTGACACGGGAAGTGAAACAGGGTAAAATAAAACAGTGAAAGTTTGGATAGCCGGCCCTGCGGGGGAGGCTACTGAGATAGGAGGAATTTGTTTGAAAACTGGCAAAAAAATGATCGCCCTGGCGCTCGCCGCGGTTCTGACTGTATCGGCCGCGGGATGCGTTACGGAAGATCCGTTCGATATGAATTCCGCGGGAGGTAAGACGACATCTAACGCCGCGGATAAGCCTGGCAAGCAGGACAATGCGCGGACCGGATATGACGGTACCACGCCGATCTACAAGGACACGTTTGAGATTTCGATACTCCTGCCGGGGACGCAGCAGGCAGCCGCGCCGCAGAATGCGGCGGAGACCTCCGGAGCCGAGTCCGGAGCGGAGTCCGGCGAGGCAGGCGCGGAGGGAACCGAGACGGAGCCAGTAATGCCGGGCTGGATCCGGAAGATCGAAGAAAAGGCAAACGTCAAATTGGATCTGGAATTCACGGACACGGCATTTTACGCGGATGAGACAGCAAAACGGCTTGCCGCGGGGACAGATCTTCCGGACGTGATGAAGATGCCTTCTATGGACGCGGATATGGAGTATATCCGGTCCGGACTGATCCTCGATCTGACAGACTATTACAATAACAGCGCGGTCCATCTATATGACCAGCTGGAGAAATATCCTGCCCTTGGGACAGAGCTTGTAACACCGGAGGGACGGATTTTCTATCTTCCGGAGATCGCGGATCTGGAGTACGGTACGCAGGGTCTGTTGGTGAACCGGCAGTTCCGGCTGCGTCTTCTCTCTGCCGCGAGCGCCCCGGTGGCGCAGAACAATTCCGGAGCGTCGGGCAACGCGCTTGGCGGCAACTCGACAGCGGGGACAGCAACCGCGCAGGTTTCGGAAGCGGAACTTGCCGAAATCACAACGGTTTCGCTGTTTAAGACCGTGCTGAGTGAGTTCCGGGACGGAGACGCGAACGGCAACGGCAGCACAACGGACGAGGTGCCTTTCTTCCTGCTGCCGGAAGATGTTGCCGGAATGGGGACACTTTTCGGGCTGGATCTCGTAACCGGATGGACCGTGGGGAGCGACGGAAAGGTCGTTTTTGAGTATAAAACAGACGCTTACCGGGAGTATATCTCCTTTATGCATGGGCTGTACACGGATGGACTGCTGTATCAGGATTTTGCGGCGGCGGACGACAAAACGGCTGACGAGCTGCTCAAGGCGGGCCGTATCGGCGCGATCTGGCAGTCCTTTGCCGAGGCGGCAGCCGATTCCAGAAAAGCTGATTCTTCGTGGAACGCCGCGCAGCCGGAGCTGATCTATCAGCCGCTTGCGCCGCTCGACAACGAGAAGGGCTACAAGAGCGCGAATCTCGCGCAGGAGCCGATAAGCGGCCTGTATGCGATTACACGTGACTGCGCGGAGCCGGAGAAGGTTTTCTGGTTCTGTGATTATCTGTATTCTGATGAAGCGGGGACAATTCTGAAAGAAGCCAGTCCAAGGCGTTCCGCAGCGGCTTCCATCGTTGCGGAGAGCCCCGCACACGCCGCGCAGGTCAAGGAATTTGCCGCCGCGAGCTATGTACCGGTCCGGACGCTGTGGGTGCTGCCGGAAGAACAGAACACGGTTCATACGTACGGTGAAGATCTGGACAGCTACTGCAGACGGGCCATGATCGATTTCATCACGGGGAAACTGACGATCGATGACGGTACCTGGGAGGCCTATCTGTACAGCCTGAAGGGCCTCGGAGAGGATCAGATCGCGGCGCTGCGCCAGACACAGGCGGACCGCCGGTAAAATGTTGAGGGATATACGATGCGCATTCTGATTGTGGAAGACGAGAAGCGGCTTGCGGACGCGCTTGGCGAGATCTTAAAAGAGGCAAAGTATACTGTCGATATCTCCTATGACGGGGAAAGCGGCTATGATAACGCGGCGAGCGGCATTTATGACGGCATCGTGCTGGACATTATGCTGCCGAAAAAGAACGGGCTCGATATCGTGCGCGATCTGCGCAAGGCCGATCACATCGCAACGCCGGTACTGCTGCTGACCGCGAGGGACAGTGTAGATGACCGTGTCAAGGGACTCGATTCCGGCGCGGATGACTATCTGACAAAGCCTTTTGCGCCGCAGGAGCTGCTTGCGAGGATCCGTGCCATGACCCGCAGGCAAGGGGAGGTCGTTCTGGATGAGCTGAGTTTTGGCGACCTGACACTGAATCTGTCCGGGCACAGCCTGCACTGCGGCTCCAAGGAGGTCCGGCTTGGACTGAAGGAATTCGACATCATGCGCATGCTTTTGACCGCGCCTAAGACGATTCTTCCCAAGGAGGAGTTGCTGATCAAGATTTGGGGGACGGAATCCGACGCCGAAGACAACAATGTGGAGGTCTATATTTCTTTCCTGAGGAAAAAGCTGTTCTATCTCGGCTCCAGGGTTGAGATCACAACGGTCCGCAGGGTCGGGTACTACCTGACGGACACAGCGGAGAATTCCTGAAATGATCCGGAAGCTGAAGTGGCAGTTTGCAGCCATCACCATGAGTCTGATCCTGATCGTCCTGATCGGGATGATCGGAGCGATCTACGGGACAAGCGCCGTGCGTCTGAAGAACCAGGCGACGGCCTCCATGCAGCGGATGCTGGAGGGCGGCATGGAGGATCCGGGGATCCATATCGGCCCGAAAAACGGCAACGGACAGGGCTATCAGCGGCCTGATGCCGAAGCACCCTTCGACGGCACGCTTCCGCCGGGGGAATGGCAGACGAACGCGAGCGAGTATGATGATGACGATCCTGATGACGACGCCGACGACGATTCCGATTGGGAAGACGACGATAACGACGATCTTTTTGACCGGGACGATTTCGAAGAGAAAAAAGACGATCGGCATATCGACACGAATGTGTTGACGACATTTGTGATCGTACGCGAGAACGACGGAACACTGCGGACGGAAGGGCGTTTTGTTACTTTCTCCGGGACCGAAGCCATGCAGAGCATGCTGGAGCTTGTGGAAGCCGACGGCAGGCAGAACGGCCGGATCGAGTATGACGGGACACCCTATCTGTACAGCGTCAGCGCAAACAAGACCGCTTTTCACGACTGGACGCAGGAAAAAGCCGAACTCGCCAATCTGATGGGCAAGCTCGCGCTCGTCTTTGTGGTCGCGCTTGCGGCCTTCGGTGCGATTACGGTCTATCTGGCCGGGCGGGTCGTCCAGCCGATCCAGAAATCCATGCAGGAGCAGAAGCGTTTTGTCGCGGATGCTTCTCACGAGCTGAAGACACCGCTTGCCGTGATCATGGCGAATCTCTCGCTCGTGCAGTCCCATCCGGAAAGCACGGTGCGCGAAGAGGGCAAATGGCTGTCCGCGATTCAGGAGGAGGGCGGCCGGATGCAGAATCTGATCGCGAATCTGCTGTATCTCGCAAAGTCGGACGACGGCTCGCTGCAGCAGACCATGAAGCGGCTGTCGCTCTCCGATCTGGCCTGGGAGGAGATGCTGCGGTTTGAAACGATCGCTTACGAGGCGGGCCGCGGTCTGGAAGAAAAGATCGCGCAGGATGTGTATGTGACCGGCGATGAAGACCAGCTGAAGCGGATGATCGGCAATCTGGTCGAGAACGCCATTAAGTATTCAGATGAAAAGGGACGGATTTCGCTTCGGCTGGAGACACAGGCCGGGAAAGCGGTCCTTACCGTTCACAATACCGGACAGGGCATGACGGAAGAACAGCTCCAGCATGTCTTTGAACGGTTTTACCGGGCGGATCAGGCCCGCAGCCGGGATATCCCTGGTTATGGACTGGGTCTGTCCATCGTGAGTGCGATCGTTGACGCACATCACGGAAAGATCACTGTCCGTTCGGGACAGAACGGCGAGGGCACCAGTTTTATCGTGACGCTGCCGCTTGCCGATTGACTTTACATTCAGGAATAGGGAGGAATGTACCATGCCTCTGCAGGTCATACTGGCTTCGGCTTCCCCGAGACGCCAGGAAATCCTAAAAAAGATCTTCAGCGAGTTCACGGTAGAGCCCGCGAATGTCGATGAAACGCTGCCGTGGGATTATCCGCTGGAGCAGGGCCCGGAATATCTGGCGCGCAAAAAGGCGGAGGCCGTCGCGGCGGAGCATCCGGACGCGCTTGTGATCGGAAGCGATACGGGCGTTTTTATCGACGGCAAGATGCTTGGCAAGCCGCGTGACCGCGAGGACGCGGCGAATATGCTGCGCGAGCTCTCCGGAAGGAGCCATGTAGTGATCACCGGCTGCGCGCTCTGCCTGGAGGGACGGATACGTTCTTTCTCGGACACAACACAGGTACACATGTATCCGTTTACGGAGGCGGAGATTCAGTCCTATCTCGACTTGGGTGAGTATACGGACAAGGCCGGAAGCTACGCGATCCAGGGCAAAGGCTATGTTCTGATCGAGGGCATCAGCGGGGATTATTACAACATGGTCGGACTGCCCGCCGCGCATCTGGTACGGGAGATTCAGCGGTTTTTGCTGCACGGGTGAACGGTATGGAGATCGAACGCAAATTTCTGTTTGAAAAGCTGCCGGACGAGCAGCCCATCCAGGTGATCCGTATCGAACAGGGCTATATCTGCACGGATCCGGTGATCCGGTTCCGACACAAGACGGTCTATGGACCGGAAGGCCCGTGCGGAGCGACTCCGGCTAAGGAAGAATGGGTGTTGACGGTAAAAGGAAGCGGCCTGCTGGCACGCGAAGAGTACGAGCTGGCGCTCACGCAGGGACAGTTCGACAACCTGCAGAAGCGCAGGATCGGCAATCTGATTGAAAAAACACGGTACTGCTATGCGCTGCCGGGAGGACTGACCGCGGAAGCGGATGTTTTCGCAGGCGCGCAGACAGGACTGCTGATGGTGGAAGTGGAATTCCCGGACATCGCGGCGTCGGACGCTTTTGTCCCGCCTGTGTGGTTCGGCAAGGACGTTACGGGGGATTTACGGTATCATAACAGCAATATGATCGGACAGGAGACAGAAAAATGATCTCAAATGATTTGAAAAAGAGAGCAGAGGCGGGGGATCTGGATTCCCAGTATCAGCTGTCGCTGCGTTACTATAAAGGAACCGGTGAGGACAGAGATCCTCGCCAGGGTTTGCTGTGGATGAAAGTCGCGGCGGAGTCAGGCAGCCTAAAGGCGCAGAAAGCGCTCGGGCTGCTTTACGCGAGCGCGCAGTACGCGCCATATCCCGATGAAAACCCGCCGGAAGCCGTTCGTATGTATACGATGGCGGCCGAACAGGGCGACGCGGAGGCGCAGTACTGGCTGGGAACCTGCTATATGACCGGTTACGGCGTACAGGCCTCGGAGGAGGACGGCAAACGCTGGATCAGCGCGGCGCGGAGCAACGGATATGAGGTAGCGCCGGAAGATCTGCCTGTATTTGCCGACAATAAGAAAGAAGAAGGCGGGAACCGCTACGAATGGGAGTTTTCCAAGGAAAACTCCGGGAGCGGGAGTGCCGCGGAGTCACGTCCGGAGCCCAAGCCGGTCGAATACGGTACGCTGGAGCCGGATACGGACGACAAAAAGCGCAGCCCGGCGATCGGCGAAGCAGAGCCGATGACACGGATCCCGCGTTTTTCCAAGGATTATCTGAAGACCGGTGTGATTTTCGGACTGGTCGGCATCGTGGCCGGTATTGTGGCGGCCCTGCTTGTCATGCTGTTCCAGATCCTTTTTGCCGGCGGACCGGAGCATACGGTACTATGGTTCCTGATCCTCGGGGTTATCGGATTCGCCGCCGGATTCTACTACGGGTACCGGCTGGGGTATCAGCGTGCCGGTGACAAGGCGTATTTCCGCAGTTCGCCGTTCTATTACCAGATCCATAAGGATTATGAGGATCTCTCCCGGATCGGGACAAATCTGTACGAGATCTACGCGCGCCTGCAGAGGGAATTCACACCGTTCAGCTACCTGAGCCCGCAGCTGGCACGTTCGCCTTTTGGCAGCACACGCGGATACATGATCCCGTCGATGATCCTGCCCGGCCGCAAAGGCATGGAATGCATCGATCTGCTGCTCGTCTCGGAGAAAGGCATCTACGTCATGAACGCTTCGGGCGTGACGGGGACGGTTTCCGGCAGCGGAGAGGACGAAGAGTGGCGTACCCAGAGCGTGACCGGCAGAGTCCGCTTCTTCGCGAACCAGATCTTCAATAACGAGACGGCGATCCAGGCGCTGCAGGACGCGCTGCGCGCGCTGTGTCCGGGCTTCTGGCTGCATGATATTCCGATCTATTCAGTTGTCATCTTCGGACCGCATACAAATGTGGAAAAACTGACACATATCCCGCGCTGGGAGAATAAATTCGTGATCGCGGGGACAGGAGAGAATGTCCGCAGCTTCGTGGAGATGCAGGAGAGCCGTCATTCGCTCCGCACAAAGGAGATGACGGAGGTCATGAAAGCTGTCGAACATCTGTTGCGTGACTATCCGGAGAACCGCCATCAGGCAGGAAATACTGTCAGAAGGCGCTATTGACGCTGTTATAAGGCTTACGGACGATGCGTCTGCAGGCTGGATGAACGGGTGTTCAGAAGGCGTACAAAAGCATGTTCGGCAGGTGGTTATCCACCGCAAGAATGTGGATAACCCAAAACGCTGGAGGCTTGATTCTGTGGTTGTTCACAGACTTGTCCACTTTATCCACATATGCGTGATAATAATAACAGAAACGTAACAGAAACGTAATAAAAAAATATGTTCGTAAAAAAGGATGCAGAGGGAGTGTGTCGAATAAGAAAAATAGATAAGTAAAGGGAGTGATACAATGAAGTACGAATTCACAGGAAGAGATCTTGAAATATCGGATAAGCTGAAGGAGACCTCGATCAAGAAGCTGGATCGTCTGAACAAGAGGTTTTCGCCCGATACCAAGGTATATGTTACTTATCGCAGCGAGAACAAGGACGCGGTCGTAGAGGTTTCGATCCCGGTCAAGAACGCCGCACCGATCAGGACGGAGGTTCGCGACAGGGATAAATATACGGCTCTCGATCTGGCGGTCGACAAACTGGAGCGCCAGGTAGACCGGTATCGCAAGAAGCTGCAGGACAGAGGCAAGACGGATAAGACTTTCGCAAGCGATTACTTTGCTGAGACGCCCGCTGATACAACGGATGAGCAGCAGGTCATCCGCAGGATCAAGAAGGTTCCGGTCAAGCCGATGGAGGCTGAAGAGGCCTGCCTGCAGATGGAGCTTCTTGGCCATAACTTCTTCGTATTCCGCAATATAGCCAATCAGCAGATCAATGTTGTCTACAAACGTCTGGAACCCGGTACATACGGACTGATTGAGGTAGAGGAATAAGCGTATCCACATGAACTGATTTGTCCATTCGGGACAGAAGTAACGCCTGATTGGCACACCGGGAATTGATATAGAAAGGGGTGAGTCCCATGCAGGATTTAGAGCAGCAATCCCAAGTTCAGGATG
>CACZPA010000110.1 GCA_902782895.1 uncultured Eubacteriales bacterium | reverse complement strand
TTTAAAAATCTTGATTTATACAACCGGCAGAAGCTATTCAGAATCCACCTTAAAATCCGGATCCTTACACTGTATCAGTTGCCTTTTATAAAACTTTCGTATATAATGGACTCAGATTTATCGGAAGGAAGTGACAAGTTAAATGGATAAAAAGTTTTTCTGTTCCAAAGCTTCACCTGTTGTGCAGACCAAGGCCGGGAAGATCCGCGGCTTCTATTTTGACGGGATCTATAATTTCTGGGGCGTCCGCTACGCTACTGCGAAGCGCTTTGAGATGCCGCAGCCGGTCGAGCCCTGGGAGGGCATAAAGGACGCGCTGGCGTACGGACTCGTCTGTCCGCTGCTCAATGAGCCCGCGCCCGGAGATGAGGTGTCTGTCCCGCATCGTTTCTGGCCGGCAGGAGAGGATTGTCTGAATCTGGACGTATGGACGAATACGATCGATCCGGAAGCGAAGAAGCCCGTCATGGTCTGGTTCCACGGCGGCGGCTATTCGGCCGGCTCTGCGATCGAGCATATCGCGTACGAAGGCGACAATCTGGCGCGGAAGCATAATGTTGTCATGGTCGGCGTTAACCATCGCCTGAACGCTTTCGGACATCTGGATGTATCGGCTTTCGGCGAGAAATTCAAAAACTCCGTCAACGTCGGTATCGCGGATCTTGTCGCCTCCCTGGAATGGGTACGGGACAATATCGCGCAGTTCGGTGGAGATCCGGACAATGTCACGATCTTCGGGCAGTCCGGAGGCGGCGGCAAGGTCACCACGCTTGGACAGTCGCCGGCCGCGGATGGACTGTATCATAAAGCGATCGTCATGAGCGGCGTTTTCCCGAAGAATTTTGGAGCCGCGGCCGCGGAGGTCGATCCGGAAGAATTCGTAAAGCACATTATGGAAGATCTGCGCGTCGAGACGATCGAGGAGCTGCAGCGCGTCAATTTCCGCCTGTTTATCATGGCGGTCAACCGCGCGCAGCGTTTCTTCGGTAAGAAGGGACAGATCGTCAGCTGGGCACCGCACGCGAATTACTGGTATGCGGGCGATCCGCTGCAGGTCGGATTCCGCAAGGAATACAAGCAGATTCCGACGATCGTGGGCACCTGCTTCAGCGAATTCACCGGAGCTCCGACGGAGAAAGACAAAGCCGAGATGACCGTGGACGAGCAGAAGGCGTATGTCTACGCGAAATACGGCCAGGAGAAGGGTGAGGAGCTGCTCGCTCTGTACGAAAAGGTCTATCCGGGCAAAAATCTGTGCTACGCGGCAGGTATCGATTATCTGACCCGTCCGGCTTCCGTGGAATATGTCCGTCTTAAATCCGAAGGCGAGCATGCACCTGCCTATGAATATCTGTTTGACGCGGAGTTCGATTTTGATAACGGCCGCACCGCATGGCACTGCGCGGACATCCCGTTCTTCTTCGCGAACGCGGAGCGCATTCCGTACTGCTATTCCACGCCGAACTGTGAAGATCTGAACCGCATGATGGCCGAATCCTTTACGAACTTCGCGAAGACCGGCAATCCCGACGCGGAAGGTATGCCGCACTGGGAATGCTCGGACGGCGTGCACGTCCCGAGCATGGTATTCGGCAAGGAAACCACACTGCGCGTCGACCACGACAAGGAGCTCCTGGAGCTCGCCCGCAAGATCACGCCTCCGTTCACCTTCGGCAGCCGCAAGCCAAAAGATGATGAGGAAGAGGAAGGGCGATCCTGGATCTATTGATCGTATACTTGAGGGTATGATATTGTTGTTCTTGCAAAATAATAAATATCCCTCTCCCAAAAGTTGTTGCTAAAGCAAAGGCCTTTTGGGAGAGGGATATTATTATTTACCGAATGCGCAATCAAAGCCCTCAAGTATGCGGTCAATCGGAACAGCTTACCGAGGCGTCCACTGCTTTTCTGACCGCTCTGGCCATGTTTCTTGACGAGGGATTTATGAGGGACTGTTTGTAAGCGACAGAGACAGAAACAGCATAAAAACACCTTCCCGGCAAAACTTTTTGCGTAAGCAACTGTTTTGCGGGAAGGCTGTTTTTATGCTTTACTTAGTACAGGATACCTGTCTGTCGCCCCCCTCAGAAATCCCTCGTCAGGTTGCGGATCCAGTTCCCGCTCTTATAGTGGTGCAGGGCGAAGGGCATTTTCGCGAATTCGTCCGTGCACATGAGGGTGTAAACCCACAGCGGCGGCAGTTTCAGCACAAACGCGCTGAGCAGGCCGAGCGGGACCGCGAAGCCCCACATACAGACAATATCCAG
>CACZPA010000109.1 GCA_902782895.1 uncultured Eubacteriales bacterium | reverse complement strand
GGCGGCATCGTCTATGATGATGCCGTGAGCCTAAAGTACGGTGCCGGATACGAACTGGCGGATCCGGAGACCGAACTGCTCATCTGCGATCATGCCGACGGCGGACTGGCCGGGATCGAAGCAGAGGCCGGCATGATCGCCGGCAAGATCCTGGAACTGACCGATCCCGAAAACGGACTGACGCTCTTTGATGTCAAAGAAGGGAAGACGAGACCGGTTTCTTATCGGGATATCGTGATCCTGGTGCGCTCTGCCGAAAGTATGGCGGAGCCGCTGCGGCGTGTGCTGATGGCCCGCGGCATCCCTGCGCACGCGCAGGAAAACAAAGGTTATTTTTCTGCGCCTGAAGTGCAGGTCCTGCTTTCTTTCCTGAAGATCATCGATGATCCGCTGCAGGATATTCCGCTGGCATCCGTGCTCCTTTCTCCGATCGGCGGATTTACCAAAAAGGAGCTGGCCGCCATGTGCGCCGGAACGCCGGACGGGTATCTGTTCGATAAGCTTTCGGCTGCGGCCGGGGAAGGCAGATGTACGGAAAAGTTCGAAGCATTTTCAAAGATGCTTGCTGAATACAGAAGACAGTCTGCGGTCCGGCCGATCCATGAGATCCTGCTCAGGCTGCTGGATGAGACCGGCTATCTGTATGTGCTGGCGGCGGAACCGGGCGGGACGGTACGGAAGGCAAATGTGGAAATGCTGATCGAAAAGGCCGCTGCTTTTGAGGAGACCAGCTACCGGGGCATCTTCCGGTTCCTTCGTTATATAGACAGGCTGCACGACTACAAAGTGGATGAGGGAGAGGCATCCGCGCTGTCGGAAAACGAAGATCTCGTGCGGATCACAACGATCCATAAAAGCAAGGGCATGGAATATCCGGTCGTTTTTGTGGCCGGTACCGGCAGAGGCTTCAATCTCCAGGATGCGAAGGCGTCAATGCTGCTGCACCAGGATCTGGGCCTCGCCTGTGATCTGATCGATCCCGTGAAACGGACGAAGACTGCCCTGCTGTACAAAAAAATGACGGCAGAGCAGATCAAAAAGGAGAACCGGGAGGAAGAACTCCGGATCCTGTATGTCGCCATGACCAGGGCGAAGGAGAAGCTCATCCTCACGGCGAACACGGAGGATCTTACGGAGAAGATGAAAAAGCTTGCGGTGCCGGGGCTTTCACCTGCGCTGCTGGCCGGAAAGGCGAATTCCTATCTCGACTGGCTGCTGATGACAACGGAAGGAAGTCCGGTCCGCATGACTGTGACGGAAGCAGAAGCGGAGAATGTGCAGAATGCTTATGATGCTTCTCTGGCCGCTCTGCGTGCCGACAGATGGCGGCTCGCTGCAGGCGCCGGTGCGGCGGATCCGGCGGTGCTGGAGACGCTTGCAGGGCTGATCACGTATGCATATCCTTTTGCCGGTTCCATTTACCAGAAGGGCGTTGCATCCGTTTCGGAACTGAAAAAGACAGCGGATGCGGTATCGGATGCCGCGTCATCTTCGGAACAGAAACCCGGTGAGACACGGATCGCACCGGAGGAAACGGGGGAATATCCGGCGTCCGGCGCTGTCCGCGGAACGGCGTATCATCTTGCGATGAGCAGGCTGTCTCCGGACGAATGCGGCAGCGAGGAAGCTGTCCGTGCCGGGCTTGCACGGCTGGTACGGGAAGATTTCCTTTCGCAGCAGGAGGCGGACATGATCGCACCGCGGAAGATCAGCAGATTTTATGCTTCCCCGCTCGGCCGTGTGGCTGCGGATGCGTACCGCCGGGGAAAACTTAACCGGGAAACGCCTTTCCTGAACAGACTGTCGCTGACTGAATACAGGAAGATCAGGGAGACCGGCCGGTATGATAAGGTCGAAGAAGACGGCGAATGGATGATCCTGCAGGGCATCACCGATGCCTATGCCGAGACGGAGGACGGGATCATTCTCTGGGATTACAAGACCGACAGCGTACACGGAGAGAAGGGGAAAACGGAGCTGATCGAACGGTACGGAATTCAGCTGCAGCTGTATGCGGAAGCGCTGTCAGCGGCGCTCGGAAAGCCGGTCGCAGAGGCGTATATCTATTCCTTTGCGCTTGATCAGACGATCCGTCTGCCGATCTGAAGAATGTGGTTCACTTTTTCGTCCGGTTGTGTTATCATACTAAACCATGCAGGGAGAAAGGAGGCGCCGGATGTATTGCTATATTATTCAGGACAGGCCGACCCAGGCAGAGCCGCTGGACATGCTGAAGTGCGGGCTGCCGTATGCGGCCGTGCTTTCGCGTGAGGAATGGCGGCGGCATGAGAACCGGTTCGACATGGGCATTGAGCACGATCCGGATGAAGATCTGATCCTTGCCACCAAGGCGGAGGTCAACTACGATTCGATCACCGGTACGTTCTCCATTCCGCGGAGAGCGGATCTTTCGGGCGAGGATGCGGTCTTCGCATTCGCACTGGATGAAAAGGGAATCGTTTTTATCGACGACAGCGGGACGGCGCATCACCTGATCGAGATGATCGCATCCACAAAACGATGGAGAAATCCGAGCCTGGAGAGGTTCCTGTGCGATTTCCTGACGCAGGTGGTGAAGAATGACCAGAAGCTGATCGACCAGTATGAACATGAACTCGATAAGATGGAAGATGCGATCGTCCATGAGACGGGCATCGAGATCATTCACCGGGTCAATGAGATCCGCGGCGATATCCGGGAGCTTCTGAACAACTATGAACAGCTGCTGGATGCGGCAGAAGTATTCGAGGAGAATGAAAATGGTTTCTTCGTCGAAGACAACCTGCGGTATTTCCGGCTGTATATCAACCGGATCGAGCGTCTGAAAGATGCGGCTTCGGGCGTGCGCGATTTCGCCATGCAGATCCGCGATCTGCACAAGACGCATCTGGATATCAAGCAGAACAATATCATGACCGTGCTGACGATCGTGACGACGATCTTCATGCCGCTGACGCTCATCGTCGGCTGGTACGGCATGAACTTCGTGTATATGCCGGAGCTTTCTTATCCATGGGCGTATCCGGCGGTCCTGATCGTATGTATTGTGATCGTCGTGGGCGGCATTCTGTACTTTAAAATAAAGAAGTGGCTATAGGTTCGGAGGCTCTATGAAGTTAAAAGATCTTTTTGCACCGGTGGACATGACGGTCGGCAATCCGGTCTCACAGATAATTAAATTCACGATCCCGATGCTGCTGGGTAATATCGCCCAGCAGCTTTATAATACCGTCGACAGCATCATCGTCGGCCGATTCGTGGGAGATGATGCGCTGGCGGCGGTCGGTACAGCCGGTCCGATCCTGAACCTGATGCTTGTGCTGTTCATCGGAATTTCTGTCGGCGCCAGCATCATGGTATCGCAGTATTTCGGTGCGAGACAGAGAGAGAAGCTCTCGCGATCCATCGGCTGCTGCATTACGCTGACCGCGATCAGCTCCGTGATCATCATGATCATCGGTCCGCTGATCTCCAAACCGGTGCTTTCGATTCTGAACACCCCGGATGCGATCATCAACTGGAGCGCGAACTACCTGACGATCTTTTTCCTGGGCATTGCGGGAAGCGGGTATTATAATATTCTCGGCGGCGTGCTGCGTGGACTCGGAGATTCCGTTTCCGCCCTGCTGTATCTGCTGGTCGCAACGGTCCTGAATATCTTTCTGGACTATGCATTCGTCGTATTCTTCGGCATGGGCGTGCCCGGTGTGGCGCTTGCGACGATCATCGCCCAGTTTGTTTCCGCGATCCTGACCTTCCGGAAGCTGTCGCAGATGAAGGACCTGTTCGACATGAAGAAGGAATATCTGAAGCCGGAGAAACGATATTCTTCGTCCCTGATCCGGCTGGGTCTGCCTTCCGGCGTTACGCAGGCGATCATTTCGATGTCCATGATCGTTGTACAGTCCCTGACGAACAGCTTCGGCGCGCAGTTCATCGCGGCGAATGTCATTGTGATGCGAATCGATGGAT
>CACZPA010000108.1 GCA_902782895.1 uncultured Eubacteriales bacterium | reverse complement strand
TCCGGCGGCCCGACGATGAATGTCAAGGGCTCCGCGGCCGGCGGCGGGAACGCGCTGCTGATCCCGATGACGGAGTTTTCGCTCGGCCTGACCGGCGATATCAACGACATCATGAACGCGCACAATCTGGGCATGGTGGCGCTGAATGCCCGGATGCAGCATGAGCGCAATTATGACGACGCGCGGCTTAAGAAGATCGGGCTCCCGAGACTCGATATCGATCCGAACCGGATCGAGTGGAATTTTGTCATGGATTTCTGCTGCCAGGCGCTCCGTAAGATGGAGATCGGCCTCGGAGAGGGCAAAATGGACGGTTACCGCATGATGACGCGGACCAATATCGCCGTTTCCTCTGAACTGATGGCGATCCTGTCCGTCGCGACCGATCTGAAGGATCTGCGCGAGCGGATCGGGCAGATCGTGCTGGCCTATGACAAGGGCGGTAAGCCCGTTACAGCGGAGGATCTCGAGGTCGCCGGCGCGATGACCGCCTGGATGCGCAATACGATCAATCCGACGCTCTGCTATACCGTCGAGCATCAGCCCTGTCTGGTACACGCAGGGCCTTTCGCGAATATCGCGATCGGGCAGAGCTCCATTATCGGAGACCGGCTGGGGCTGAAGCTTTTCGATTATCATGTTACGGAGTCCGGTTTTGCCGCGGATATCGGATTTGAGAAGTTCTGGAACGTGAAGTGCCGCCTGTCCGGGCTGAAGCCGAATGTATCGGTTGTCGTGGCGACGATCCGCGCTCTTAAGATGCACGGCGGCGGGCCAAAAGTTGTTCCCGGCCGACCGCTGCCGAAGGAATACACCGAAGAGAATCTTGCGCTGCTGGAGGCGGGATGCGAGAATCTGTTCTTCCATGTGGAGAATGTAAAAAAGTCCGGGATCAAGCCGGTCGTCTGCATCAATAAGTTCTACACCGATACGGATGCCGAGGTGGCGCTGATCCGCAGACTCTGCGCTGAGCACGGCGTGCGCTGCGCGCTTTCGGAGCATTGGCAGTACGGCGGTGAAGGCGCGCTGGAGCTGGCACAGGCTGTCATCGAGGCCTGTGAAGAGCCGGTGGATTTCCGGTATCTGTATCCGTTGGAAATGCCGCTGCGCAAGCGCGTAGAAGTGATCGCCAAGGAAGTCTACGGTGCGGACGGAGTCGATTGGGCTCCGTTTGCGGCTGAGAAGGCGGAACGTTTTGAGAACGATCCGAAGTACGCGGACTACTGCACCATGATGGTCAAGACACATCTGTCCCTTTCGCACGATCCGACGCTGAAAGGCGTGCCGAAGGGCTGGAGGCTTCCGGTCAGAGATATCCTCGAATACGGCGGAGCGCGTTTTCTCTGCCCGATGGCGGGTACGATCAGCATGATGCCCGGTACCGGCAGCGATCCGGCGTACCGTCATGTCGATGTGGATGTGGAGACCGGAAAGGTTTCCGGCCTGTTCTGAAAACAGAATATCAGATTCGATAGGTATGCAAAAGTGTCAGCAATCAACTCGAAATCCATCGGATTGCGGAGATTGCTGACACTTTTTGTGCAATAAAGAGATGCCGGTTTTCATAAAAAAGCATATTGACAATTACCCCCGAGGGGTATATAATGTCTTGTGTCGGATACCCTGACGGGGTATTCGATGAATGAGCGTGATTTGGAGGAACATATGACAAATCCAAGTGAATTGACAGTTGAGAACGGCTGTCCTGCCTGTGCCGGGAAGCACACGGACAGACCGGATGAGACCAGAAAAGCCCTGCTGACCAGATTGAAGCGCATTGAAGGCCAGGTGCGCGGCCTGGAAGGCATGGTAGAGAAAAACGCCTATTGCCCGGATATCCTGATTCAGGTTTCGGCGGTTACAAGCGCGTTGAACAGCTTCAGCAAAGAGCTGCTGGCGAGCCACATTCAGGGTTGTGTCAAGCGGGACATCCTGAACGGCGACGATGCCACGATCGACGAGCTTTGCCAGCTGCTGCAGCGGCTGATGAAGTAAGGAGGGCAAGATGGCACAGCAATACATTGTAACAGGTATGACGTGCGCTGCCTGCCAGGCTCATGTGGAAAAAGCCGTCGCAAAGCTCGAGACCGTGGACTCGGTGACGGTTTCGCTGCTGACCAATTCCATGTCGGTCGACGGTACGGCAACACCGGAGGAGGTCATCGCGGCCGTGGAGAAGGCCGGGTACGGCGCGCAGATCAAGGGCCCTGCAGAAGAGAAGAAATCCGGCGGTTCCGTGAGCGCCAAATTAGCGGCAGAAGAGGACGCGCTGAAGGACCGCGAGACGCCGAAGCTCAAGAAGCGTTTGCTCTGGTCTGTGATCTGGCTGATCGTGCTGATGTATGTCACGATGGGTCATAACATGCTTGGATGGCCCGTTCCCGCGCCGCTTGCTCACAACCACCTCGGGCTCGCGCTGACGCAGATGATTATCGCCTTGATCGTCATGTTTATCAACAAGGATTTCTTTATTTCCGGCTTCCGTGGTCTCGCGCATCTGTCCCCGAACATGGACGCGCTGGTCGCGCTGGGATCCTCCGTATCGTTCGCCTGGTCCCTGTACGTTTTCTTCAAGATGACCGTAATGATCACCGGCGGCGCTTCCAATATGGATCTGATGGATACCTATCACGATCAGCTGTATTTTGAGACAGCCGCGATGATCCCCGCGCTGATTACGGTTGGTAAAACGCTTGAATCCCTGTCCAAAGGCCGCACGACGGATGCTTTGAAGAATCTGCTTCGGATGGCGCCCAAGACCGCGGTTGTGGAACGGGAGGGCCAGCAGACAGAGGTCGGGATCGACGATGTGCAGCTTGGCGATATCTTTGTGGTCAAGCCCGGTGAATCGATTCCTGTGGACGGTGTGATTACGGAAGGCAGCACAGCGGTGGACGAATCCGCTCTGACCGGTGAATCGATTCCTGTGGATAAGGAAACCGGCGACGTGGTATCAGCCGCGACGATCAACCAGTCCGGTTTTATCAAGGCCCGTGCGACCCGCGTCGGAGAAGACACGACGTTCTCGCAGATCATACAGATGGTGTCGGACGCGGCCGCGACCAAGGCTCCGATCGCAAGGATCGCTGACAAAGTATCCGGAGTATTTGTACCGGCCGTTATCGGAATCGCGATCGTCGTATTTGTGATCTGGATGCTCTCGGGACAGACCGTAACGTACGCATTGGAGAGGGCGATCGCGGTACTGGTTGTTTCCTGTCCCTGCGCGCTTGGACTTGCCACACCGGTCGCGATCATGGTCGGCAACGGCATGGGAGCGAAGAACGGAATCCTCTTTAAGACATCTGAAGCTCTGGAGACGACGGGCCGCATACAGATTGTAGCGCTCGACAAAACAGGTACGATTACAGAAGGCAAACCGGTCGTAACCGACGTGATCCCGGCTTCCGGAGTGACAGAGACAGATCTGCTGCAGACCGCCTATTCACTGGAACAGAAGTCCGAGCATCCTCTGGCAAGAGCAATCGTCGCTTACGGCGAGAAAAAAGCACTGGCTGCCGCGGACGTGACGGATTTCGCAGCGCTTGCCGGCAACGGCCTGGAGGGCCGTCTGAACGGCTCGCTGCTGCATGGCGGATCCGGCAAATTCATCGCAACGCTCGCAGATGTTGGTGCAGAGCTGCAGGCGCAGTCCGACAAGCTGGCGAAACAGGGCAAAACTCCGCTGTATTTTGAAAGGGACGGAAAGCTGCTCGGCATCATCGCGGTCGCGGATGTGATCAAAGAAGATTCGGCCCGCGCGGTAAAAGAACTGCAGAATCAGGGTATCGAAGTCGTCATGCTGACCGGAGACAACGAGCGGACAGCCAAGGCCATCGGGCAGCAGGCAGGCGTGGACAAAGTCATCGCAGGTGTTCTGCCGGAGGGCAAGGAGTCCATTATCCGTCAGCTGCAGACGCGCGGCAAGGTCGCGATGGTCGGGGACGGTATCAATGACGCTCCGGCACTGACCCGGGCGGATATCGGCATCGCGATCGGCGCGGGGACGGATGTGGCAATCGATTCCGCGGATATCGTTCTGATGAATTCGAAGCTGACCGACGTATCCGGAGCGACCAGGCTTTCCCGGGCGACCCTTCGGAATATTCACGAGAATCTTTTCTGGGCGTTTGCCTACAATGTGATCCTGATCCCGATGGCGGCGGGCTTGTACCGCGGCATCGAGATGAATCCCATGTGGGGCGCAGCGGCAATGGCGATTTCGTCTTTTACCGTCTGCATGAACGCCCTGAGACTGAACCTTTTCAAGGTTCATGACGTATCTAAGGACAGAAAGCTGCGCAAAACAGCTCTGCCTGAAGATAAAGCTGTTACAGCTGCCGCGCAGAACGCGGCACAGCCGGCAAAAACACAAGAGCCCACCGAGGCCGTGAAAGGAGATCAGCAAACTATGCAGGAAACCGTTATTATCGTAAAGGGTATGATGTGCAACAATTGCGAGAGACATGTCAAGAAGGCGCTTGAAGCCATTGATGGTATCGTGGAGGCGACTTCCGATTACACGACCGGCAAGGTCGTCGTAAAGCACGACGCTCCTCTGAACGAAGAGGCTATGAAGGCCGCCGTTACAGAGGAAGGCTACGAGTACGTAGGTCTGGAATAAGACGCATCAGAACAGAGATACAAGCACTCTTTATAGCTGGAGGGGCACATGAACAGATCGTCTGGAGGCATCGGCTGGTGTATAGCACTGGCCGTTGCCGTTCTGTTATTATTGGCAGTTTTGGAATTGGGTAAGCATACCTGGTTGGGATGGATTCTGGGAATCCTCGCGGTCGTCGGGTTTGTTTTCCTGAGAGGCCGGGGAAGGCCTGCCGGAGTGGAATTCCGGAACAGCCTCGACGGTGATGGAATTCGGGAATGAGGCTGCCGAGACGGCGGTACCGTATCTGGAACTGTATCAGATTCTGGATGAAATGTACGGCTTTGCCGGGACAAATCCCTAAAGGAGTTTAGAATATGACGCAGAGGCGGAGAACGCGTTTTACGCGTTTGTCAAAGAACAAGGCCTCTGAGCATATTCTGTTTCCCGGATAAGAAAAAAGTGTTCGGATCGGGCCCTGACTTTAGAGCATCGTGTCTATATTAAAATTTAGGTTGATTTTATGTTTCAATCGTGTTACAATATAGCCGATCTTAAGAAAAACATCGGAGGAATTGCTCAGAATACAAAAGAGAGGTTTTCAGAACAAATCAGCGGGACATGAGAATAGGATGGTGTGTGTTTCTTCTGAAGCAGACACGGGACTTGTCTTGCTTGGACTC
>CACZPA010000107.1 GCA_902782895.1 uncultured Eubacteriales bacterium | reverse complement strand
TGATGGCGTGTTTTGCTCGCGCTGCGCCCTGGCGTCCGCAGTACCCAATCCGGATGCGCTCGATAGAGATTGGAATCCTCATTCACCATCTCCGGCTCAAACCACAGACCGAATTTCAGCCCGAGAGCCGTAACTTTTTCCGCCAGCCCGCGAACCCCTTCTGGTAGCTTCTCGCGGTTGACATACCAGTCGCCAAGGCCTGCATGATCGTGATTACGCGTGCCAAACCAGCCGTCATCCATGACGAAAAGGTCCACACCCAGATCCCTCGCTTTCGACGCGATATTGAGCATTTTTTCCTCTGTGATTCCAAAATACGTAGCCTCCCAGTTGTTCAGGAGGATCGGGCGTTCATGGTCGCGCCAGTATCCGCGGACCAGCCGACGGTTATAGAGCTTATGATACGTGCGGCTCATTCCGGAGAGACCCGCATCGGAGTAGACCAGAACGGCCTCCGGCGTCTGGAAGCTTTCGCCATCCGTAAGCGGCCATGCGAAGCCATCCGGATGAATTCCGACCGTAACGCGAGTTACATCACGATAGTCAACGTCCGCCTGCGCCAGATAGTTGCCCGAATACAGAAGCGAGAAGCCCAGCGCCTCGCCGCTTGTTTCGGTCGTCTCGGGGCGGAGCAACGCCAGGAAAGGATTGAACTGGCTGGAAGAATTGCCGCGGCGGCTGTAAATGGACTGAATTCCGGGACGCAAAGGATTCCGGTACATATGGCATTCCCGCGCCCAGCCGCCAGAGAGCTCCAGCATATCATATCCGGAATCCGGCAGATCGAGGCACGCAGAAGCAGCCTGCAGCACCGTAATCCCTTCCGGAGCATGGCATTCGATCCGTGCACTGCGCGCGATAGCGGGATAGGCATTGTAGATCGAGTACAACAGGATCAGATCCGTGTGGATCCACTCGTCGCGAAGCGTGATCTCCAGAGTCTGTACTTCGCCGTCGTCCTCTGCATAGACTGCCGGCAGTCCCGCGAGAGCAGGCTTACCATCGTAAATCCGATGAGACACATACCGGAAATCCGTGATCCGGCTGCCGTCCTTCTGCCCGATAACAAGCGCGCCCTGGCGCAGATCCCCATGACCGAAAGAAGGGTATTCCTGCCGGATTTCATTCAGGGTATAAGACGGGTCTTCCACACCATTCTCATAATAACCCGGCGACTGATTCCCGCCGGAGTACTCCAGCAGATGCGACAGTCCCTCGCGGTCGCGCAGCTTTTTGCCGAAATACAGCCCGGCCAGATGACCGTATTTTGTGACGGCGAGCACATAGCTTACAGAATCGTTAAAAAGATGAAAGGTCCGGTCTGTTTCATGAAATACAATGGCCATGATAACCCCCCTGAGTTCATGAAGAATGAAATCCGTTTACAGCGAATCGATGGCGGTCTTGAGACGCTTCATCGCGTCTTCCAGCACCCACTTCGGGCAGGCAAGATTGATCCGCTCGAAGCCTTCGCCGCCCGCACCGAAAATATATCCCTCATCCAGGAAGAGATGCGCTTTCTGCGTCATAAATTCCTCCAGTTCCTTAGGAGTCATGCCGAGAAAACGAAAATCGACCCACAACAGATACGTGGCCTGCAGCGGATAGCAGCGCGCCTTGGGGATGTTATCCTTCAGGAAATTCACGACATAATCGCGATTGTCGGCAAGCACCCCGATCAGCTCGTCCAGCCAGGCTTCCGCCTTGTCATAAGCCAGCTCGCAGGCCTTATATCCCAGAATGTTCAGGGATTTGTAACCGTGACCTTTGCGGATCGCCTCGCGGTGCTCCGGATTCGGCACGAAGATGTTGGACGTCTCAAAGCCGGCCAGGTTGAAGGTCTTGCTCGGCGCGGTGCAGATCGCGCAGTTCATCAGATATTTTTCTGGGAGAAGAGCCATGCTGACAAACTCCTCACCGGGCATGATCAGATCGGAATGGATCTCGTCATCGATGATGAAAACACCGTTGCGCAGGCAGATATCCGAGATCCTCTCGAGCTCTTC
>CACZPA010000106.1 GCA_902782895.1 uncultured Eubacteriales bacterium | reverse complement strand
TTAGCTGAAAGACTGAAAAACGTAAGAATAACAGCCATTATCACATCCCCGTATACAAGGTGCCGGCATACAGCAGAGATCATCAACCAATATCATCATCTGGATATCGCGGAAGATGAACGGTTCAATGAAATTCAGAAAAATGAAGCGTGGGAAAGTCTGCTGAAGAGGAACATGGCGGCTATCGAGGATATTGTCAGACAGTATGCGGATGATGACATAATCATCTGCGTAACCAGCGGAGTGAATATTTCTGCCTTTATATGCTACACCTACAATATTACGCCGTCGAATGACGTGCCCTGGACACAGGCGGCTGATTTGTCGCCTGTCATATTTACTATAAAAAAAGCCAAAGATCTGCTATAATGACCGTACTGAAATATTATAGGAGAATGATGAAATGAAAAAAAGTATAGTCAGTTTAGTCTTGATCACATTAATACTTAGCTGTTTCTTTTCCGCGTGCGGGACAGAGAAAAGCATGGATGCTTCCGCAAATGAGCAGTCTGCTGTTGAGAGTCAGGAAACTGCAGAATATACATTAGCTCCTCTGGCTGCTTTTCCTCTGGGGGAATATGATAATATAGCTAAAGCAGAGGATGTGTTTTATTTATGGTCGTACGAACAGACCAACCCGCATCAGGATGAAGCCGTAGCCAGGACTGCAACCATTGAGTTTTGCGGAATTACATATAGAGGATCCTATCAGTATTCTGCCGTAACGGAAGGGAATCTGTACATTTCGGACATGTATGGCGGCCCTAAAGGGTGGTTTTCTATAAACCGCGATACCGGAGAGATAGATGGTGTTTATCCGAAAAAAAACAGATGCTATAGATAATCCCGATCCGGCAGGCTATAAAAGCCTTGCGGAGGAAATCGCCGGTCAGTTTATTCCGATAGAGGAGTATACTTTGTCTGTTGAGGACATAGGAGAGGGAATCCGGGCGTTCCATTATTTCCGCGTCATCGAGGGTATGACGGTGTGGGACGGACTCGACATAGTCATCGATAGCGGTCAGATTACATCGTTTGAACGGCATATGACAGAAGAGTTTCCAGAAGGACTTAACAGGATCGGAGAAGGCAGGGTGCAGGCTTTTGTGGAAGCCGTTCAATCCGGCAGTGCTCTGGATGCGATTGAGAAAACGGTATCTGAAAGCGGGAGAAAAGCTAAGTTTAACAAGGAATCTGTCAATCTTGTCCTGCTGCCGGAGGATCAGATCGGTGCTTTGTATAACGGTCTTCTGGAGATAGAGTTTCATGCGCAAGAGGCGGAGGACCCCTCCTATATTTCGTTAAGGACGGTCTATTTGGTTACGGAGGAAGGCACAGTTTCTCTGGATTATGAGTCGGACGTCAACAAGAAGGAATATGTCGACAAAATAACCCTTGTTGGCCCATATCATGCTAATAACTCTAAACTGATCGAGGGTGACGCGGCTCATCTGATACAGGACATTGTCCGGCCTTTACCGTATGGTGATGTGTTATATGATTGCAGCATGCCATACAAAATCATCATTGGGGATACCTGGTATAGTCTGGACTGGGACGGAACAATGACCCATGATGGCAGAGGGATATATTATCTGTCATCAGAGATGAACGAGGCAATGCAGACGCTCTTATCTTTATCATCGGATTATGATGAGGGAGAGTATATCGATACAATATCCGTCATCGACAGTGAATCACCTGACTATCCTATATCGATCGAGGGCGATTATGCGCGAAGTATGCAGAGTATAATCCTGTATTTGCCATATGGGACGGAACAGAACGACCATACTGCCCGGTATAAAATCATCGTCGGCGACACCTGGTTCAATTACGAACCTGAGCCGGGCTGGCTTGATAATGAAGGAAAAGGTGAATATAAACTTCCGCAATACTTTAATGATGTGCTGCAGAGTATAATATCCGTTAATAAAAGATAATACTTGTGAATCCGAAATGATGATGCGTGAAAGCAGAATCACGGGGCGTTGTCTTGTCTTTTTCAGCAGCATATGCTAAAATGACAGTGGAAATTGATTATCACGGAGGTAATCCATGCCGAATAACAGTGAGCAGATCAGGATCGTTCAGGAGACTGTCTGCGGTAAAGAGATCACGTTTGCGCATATTATGGGCAGTCCCGCTCCGGTTATTTATCAGAAGCTGGGTCTGAACCCGCAGATCGATTATGGGACTTCCGCCATCGGCATCATGAATATGACGCCGCCGGAGTCGGCCGTCATCGCCTCGGATATTGCGGTGAAGAGCGGCAATGTCTATCTGGGTTTTGCGGACCGTTTTACAGGCACGCTGATCATAACCGGCGAGCTCGCGGATGTGGAATCCGCCATGATCGAGATTCTCGATTTTTTCAAATCGGAGATGGGCTATGTCGTCTGCCGTCTGACGAGAAAATAACCATTCTTCCGGATTATGGCAACAGTGCAAAAGATCACGAGGGAAGAGCTTCTGGAGAGGATCTTCCACAAGGATTACGAGGAGCTCAATGGACAGACCCTTCGCATGACCCGGGTGCGCATCCCGGGCAAGGAAGTGTGCATGGCGCATGTCCTGAATCCTTCCGACGCAAGTATTTATCAGAACCTCGGTCTTCACATCGGAACGCATGAGGGAGAGGATCATACAGGAGAAGCGATCGGGCTTATCCGTTTCACTCCGTGGGAAGCCGTTGTAGCCGCAGCCGATTGCGCCATGAAAGCCGCCGATGTGCAGATCGGGTTCATGGACCGTTTCTGCGGCACGCTCATATTGACGGGCGGGCATACGGAAGTAAGGACCGCGGTGCAGGAAGTCGTCCGTTTTTTCCGGGATGAGCTGCATTTTGAAACGGCAGAGGTTACGGTAAACTGACTTTACGGGTTTGCATGTCTTATGAAAAAAATGTTTCTTATGGGGCGGAGCGAGGCCGGCAAAACCTCCTTAATCCAGGCCTTGAACGGCGAAGAGCTCCACTATGTCAAGACGCAGTACACCAATCTGAATGATGACACCATTGACACGCCTGGCGAATACTCCGAGTCCAAGCGCTTTTCGGTTGGGCTCGCGTGTTTTTCGTTTGAGGCAGATGTCGTTGGACTTGTACAGGCGGCCGATGAGCCTTTTAACCTCTTCGGCTGCTGTTTGCATACCTTTATTCTCCGTCCCTTGATCGGCATTATCACCAAGACGGATTCCGCGTACGCGAACGTGCCGATGATCCGTCAATGGATGGAAAACGCCGGGTGCGATCGCGTTTTCGAGGTGAACAACAAGACAAGGGCGGGAATCGACGAGCTGCTTGCGTATCTGAACGACGATCTTGTTCCTATGAGCATGAATGAGGCGATCGAACGCCAGCGCCAGGGCATCAGTGAATGGGATTCCTGATGCGGAATTGGGAGGCATAAGATGACAAAAGGACGAATTATCGCATTAATCAGCGGCTTAGCTATCATAGCCTTCAGCATTGCGATTCTGAACGCGAACCGGGCGGAGAGGTCTGGCAGCGTCGCGGACGAGCTCGTCGAGGCGACGGAGGTTTTGCCGGAGAATGAGGGCAAGCTCGTGATGGTCGCGGGCACGCCGGCGCTTGCGGACGGAGGAGTTGTCGTTGATCAGGAGGCCGGTCTGCAGGTGGAGAACGCGGTCTATTATTCTCGGATGCCTTATCAGCTGGTCTATGTGGAGAAAGAACGCAAAATCGTCGTCGACGAGGGCGAGGATAAGCAGTCACCTGTTGATGATGTGGTGGAATACGAGCGCTATGTTGTATCGGACTGGATTCCCGCGACAGCGGACCGCGAATCGGTCATTACGAATTCCGGCGTTAAGTATGAGAATCCGCAGGCGGTCAATCTGAAAGCTTATCACGCTTCCGGCGATTTGTATATCGGTGGCTTCGAGGTCAGTGCCGCGGATGTCTATGAGTATCTTGTGACGGAGAATCGCGGGTTCACGCCGGAGGAACTGCTTGCTTCCTGCGGGGAATATGTGCAGAAGAGCGGGCTTGATTTCTGGGTCGATGAAAATCAGTACGGCCATGGTATGCTGTCCGACGGCAATGAGATCGGATCGGTCCATGTGACTTTCTCCTATGAGACGCTGGAGGGGGCAAAACCGGTGACCGTGATCGGCCGGCAGCGCGGCAGTCAGCTTGTGCTGGAGGAGGACGATCTGGTCAGTGAAGCAGAGCAGGTCCAGGCCGGCCTCATCGCCAAGGAAGCGTTCCTCGAGTCCATTACGGCGGAGGACGCGTCTTCCCGCAAGATCGGAATCGGCGGAATCGTGCTCGGAGCTGTGCTTGCTGTGCTCGCAATCGTCTGGGATAAACTGTTCTACAGGAAGAAATAAGTCACAGTCCATCAATCCGCAGTCCGTGTACCGAAAAAGTTTTCATTTTGCGATTTGTTCTGTATGGAGAAAACTGTTCATGGAACCAGTCATCATGGATCCAAGCCGCGATCAGCGACCGCTATCTGATATTAAAAAAGGTAGGCAATTCTATGAAACTGCCTGCCTTTTCTGCTGATTGCTCAAGAGTTGTCAGTTGCTCGAAGATGAGGATCCGCCGGAAGAGCTTGACGCGGCGGCGTTCCGGTCTGCGATCATGTGCTGCAGCGTGATCAGGATCGCGATAACGGTCTCTTCATGCTCCGGACGGTAGATGTCCACACAGTATTTATCGTGCAGAGAGATGAGTTTCTGCGAGATAACGGCGATGATGCCGCCGAACTGATCATACAGCTCAAAGTTGAGGCCCAGAATATTGCCCTGCAGCTGCCAGCCGAGTCCTTCGATATTAGTGATGTCTTTGATCAGATGGAAGAGCTCATTGGAAAGCTCAAAGGCTGTCCCGTTGTCCATGGTGATGAAATGCCGCTCATGGAGCGTAAAGATTTTTCTCTGCATATGCGCGATATGACGGCCATTTGCGTCATAGATCTCGGTTTTGTCATGCAGAGAAGGGAATTTGGTCTCGGCACGGTATACGACGTTCTCGTGGTCGTCCATGATCTCGATCCTGTGATGCAGCGTCAGCACCTTAGTGCTAGTGAAAAGAGAACGCGCCGGCACGCCGAAACGTTCGACATTATTGACATTCGCCTGCTCTCCGGCTTCGCGGAAACGATGGACTTTAGAAAAGACTCCCATTGCTATGATCCCCCTAATCATTCATTGATAATGATATTATAATGCATTTTTGTACATAAAGGAAATACTATTTTTAGTTTTCTGTATATTCGCCCAGACCGAATGTGCAGGTATAGGTAATATCGTTGAAAACATACCAGAGCTTCCCGCTGTATCCGACGTTTGACAGCAGCGGATAGAGAGTATTCCCATCAGAAAGGTAAGCGGTGGCCTGTGTAAAGGCTTCCGGGCTGCTAAAACGAACAGTCAGGCAATTGGCGCCGCTTTCATACTGCTCTCGGAAAACATCGGCGATGGCATTGGCGTCAAATTCGGACAGCTCATATCCTTCATGACGATAGTAATTGAAATTGTTCGGGGGTTCCGTGCCCCAGCTGACCTGTGTCGTATGCGCAACATTGTGCGCATCGATAGAGTTCAGTTCATCGAGTGTGATTCCGAAATAATCATACAGGACATAGGGAACACCGTTTTCGTCAGCATAATCCATATCGTCCCAGGTAACATCAATATATCGGTCATCTCCAAAGACGCCTATCAGCTCATTCCAGGCATGACTGGAATCTGTAGCATTGTCCCAGTCATTCACGATAACATTGCAGGATTCACCGGCCTTATCCATCAGGTATTGAAAAGCTAAAGCATAACCTTCGCAGACGGTATTGTGCTTGACAAGCGCGCCGTAAAGGTCGTGACAATGATCCTCAAAATCATGATCATAGGAGAGGCGGGCAATCAGTTCGTCATGAATGATTCGGGCTTTCTGCCAGAGATCTGCTCCGGAAGGCACACAGGACAGGATTGATTGCGCCTCTGCGTCGATCTGCGCTTTGGCGTCAGCAATTTCCTGCGTAGTCATATCATAATACTCAAATTCATAGAGGGTAAAACGTACGCCGAGCCCCGTCCCCTCAGAAGGTAGATAGGAAGAGCCGTATCTATAGGATTTAAGCCAGAAACTGCTGTAGGGAAGCGAACGGAAGCTGCCATTATCATAACCTGGGGTAGTGCTGTTGGAGTAACCCGATAAAATGCTGGAATGCCAACCGATGACACAGACGCTCGGCTCTTTTGCGGCCAGAGCCTCGGCAAATTCATTCTGCACCCGCTGGTCTCTTTTGATGCCTGCTTCCGGGTCTTCGGTCAGCTGATCTTTATAGTTGGCATAGATGATCCGGATATTGTCCTTAACGGTCCAGCCGTCCTGCTTTTTCAGAAGCGCGCGGATGTCATCTGTTCTTTTTGTGAGATCCTCATCTTTAGCGAAATAGGAATTCTTGGTTCCTTCGGAAGCAGATCGACGATTGATGATGATCAGCATGACGGCGGCTGCCAACAGAAGAATAATCAGAAAAGGATGCTTCTTCTTTTTGGGAGTACGGGAACGGGATATACGGGGATCAGAAGTACGGGAACGAAGATCGCGGGATGGCATTTTTTATAATCCTTTCAGAAAGTAGTCAGTTACTGCAGATGATTATATCATGTTTTTGCAAAAAAACATATGGTGGGGAGGATATGACACATCTGGATTATGGATGCTTTTTCTTGCGGTATTCACCTTGCATCTTTTCCGGAAATGTGATAGAGTGATAGCGGTTTCACAGACGGGTAAGAAATGCAATATTATAGAATACCGGAGGAATTCAGAATGAAAAGATCAGAGATCAACGCCGCGCTCAAAGAGCTCGAGGCGATGTGCGAGAAATACCATTGCTATCTGCCGCCCTTCTGCCATTTTACGCCGGAAGAGTGGAAGAGCAAGGGACATGAATATGACGAAATCCGCGACTGCATGCTCGGCTGGGACATCACAGACTATGGTCTGGGCAAGTTCGACGAGCTGGGCTTCTCGCTGATCACAATACGCAACGGCAACCGCCTGATGGCGGACAAATACCCCAAGGTATACGCGGAGAAGCTGCTTTACCTGAAAGAGGGACAGTACGCGCCGAATCATTTCCATTGGTTCAAGACCGAGGACATCATCAACCGCGGCGGCGGCAATGTGCTGATCCGCGTGTATAACTCCAAGCCCGACGAATCCGTTGACAAGGAAAGCCCTGTCCTGGTGCATACGGACGGACGCTCCTATGTGGTTCCGGCAGGGACACAGATCCGTCTGACACCGGGAGAGAGCATCACCGTAACGCCCGGACTGTATCATGATTTCGACGTGGAGCCGGGGACAGGTCCGGTGCTGCTCGGCGAGGTCAGCCAGTGCAATGACGATAATACGGACAACCGCTTTGATCCGCCGATGGGACGCTTCCCGGAGATCGAAGAGGACGAGCCTGCATACCGTCTGCTTTGCAACGAATATCCGCCGGCCTGCGACTGAAACGGCACGGGACCCGTTTGGTTTATGACCGGGTTGGTTTATGACCGGATTGGGTTATGAACGGCTGGCATGTGACCGATGAGGGACAGAACAAATGCTGCAGACCACACTTTGTTATATCGAGAAAGACGGGAAATA
>CACZPA010000105.1 GCA_902782895.1 uncultured Eubacteriales bacterium | reverse complement strand
TACGCTTTTCGGCGTCACCTACATGGTTATGAGCCCGGAGCATCCTTATCTTGCCGAGTGGAAGGATCAGATTACGAATTACGACGAAGTCGTCGCCTATCAGAAGGCCGCGGCCGCAAAGTCCGATTTTGAACGGACCGAGCTTGCCAAGGAGAAGACCGGCGTTATGCTGCAGGGCATTACCGCGACCAATCCGGTTACGGAAGAGCAGATTCCTGTCTTTGTATCCGATTATGTCCTGATGGGATACGGTACCGGCGCGATCATGGCGGTTCCCGCGCATGACACCCGCGACTGGGAGTTCGCGAAGAAATTCGGTCTGCCGATGCGGGAAGTCGTCGCCGGCGGCAATATCGAAGAAGCCGCTTTCACCGACATTGAGACCGGTACGCTTGTCAATTCCGGTTTCCTGAACGGACTGTCCGTAGAGAATGCCAAGAAGAAAATCATCGAATGGCTGACCGAGAAAGGCATCGGCCACAAGAAGGTTAATTTCAAGCTGCGTGACTGGATCTTCTCCCGTCAGCGTTACTGGGGCGAGCCAATTCCGCTCGTTCAGTGCGAGAAGTGCGGATGGGTCGCGCTTCCGGAGAGTGAGCTTCCGCTCCTGCTGCCTGAGGTAGAGAGCTATGAGCCCGGTCCAAACGGTGAGTCGCCTCTTGCCGCGATGACCGATTGGGTCAACACGACATGTCCGTGCTGCGGCGGTCCCGCCAAGCGTGAGACAGACACCATGCCGCAGTGGGCAGGTTCTTCCTGGTATTATCTGCGCTACATGGATCCACACAACAATGACGCTCTTGCAAGCAACGAAGCGCTCAAATACTGGTCTCCGGTAGACTGGTACAACGGCGGAATGGAGCATACCACGCTGCATCTGCTGTACTCCCGTTTCTGGCATAAATTCCTGTATGATATCGGCGTTGTGCCGACCAAGGAGCCTTATCAGAAGCGTACGTCTCACGGCATGATCCTCGGCAGCAATAATGAGAAAATGAGCAAATCCCGCGGCAATGTTGTCAATCCGGATGAAGTCGTCGCGACCTACGGCGCGGATACACTGCGTCTGTATGAGATGTTCATCGGCGACTTTGAGAAAGCTGTACCGTGGTCCGAGAACGGTGTCAAGGGCTGCCGCCGCTTCCTGGAGCGTGTATGGAAGCTGCAGGAGATCCTGACGGATGAAGAGGGCATTTCCAAGGATCTGGAGACCCTGATCCATCAGACAATCCGTAAGGTCAGCCAGGACGATGAGAGCCTGAAGTTCAATACCGCGATCGCCGCGATGATGTCTCTTGTCAATGCGTTCTACAACAAAAAGCAGGTCACACGCGGCGAGCTGCGCGTCCTGCTGCTTCTCCTGAACCCCGATGCTCCGCATATTACCGAAGAGATGTGGGAGGACTGCGGATTCGGAGGCCATATCTACGAGCAGAAGTGGCCGGAATGGGATGAAGCGAAGACCGTAGAGGATATGATCACGCTGGCCGTACAGGTCAACGGCAAGTCCAGAGGCACGATCCAGATCGCAAAGGATGCCGGCAAGGACGAAGCGCTGGCTGCTTTCCACGCAGATCCGCGTCTGGAGACCCTGATCGCGGGCAAACAGATCGTTAAGGAGATTTTTGTTCCCGGACGTATCATCAACCTTGTCGTACGTTAAGGTGCAATAAATTGTTCTCAATCGTAACCCCTGAACCGGAGGTATTTGTATGAGCAGAAGCAAGCCGACAGTCGTTCAAGTGCTATTATCCCTGATCGGGATGCTCTTGATTGCTGCGGTCATTATTTTCGGGGCTATTTACGCGATTCATTACCTCAATGACGCGAAGCTTGAAGAATCCGTCGCCAAGCCGGAATATCTGATGAATTCCGATGAGCTTGCGGAGAAAGCCGAACTGGAGGCGTCTGCCGCCGCTGAATCCGCCAGAGCGGAAGCAGAGGCAAGGGCGGAAGCATCCGGACCCGTTGTCTATGATTTCCTGCCGCATGCTGTGGAGTCGACTGAGCCTTCCATCTATATTGCCTCCACGGCGATCTATGTGGACGATGAAGAGGTCGAGTCCTATCAGATGAAACCTGTTATCAACATGACCGACTGGGAATCCTACAACCAGACGGACGGCATCGTGACTTTCCGCGGCAATAACTTCCGTAACGGTCCAGTCGTCGGGAACGTTTCGATGACCGAGCCGGCTTTCGACGAAGAGAAGTGCTGGAACAGCCCGACCACCTTCATGGAAACGCCTGACGGCAGCTACTGGAGCGGCAACGGCTGGACCGGACAGCCCCTGATGCGAAAATGGACAGAGCAGGAGAAATCCGCGATGTCCAACATGTATGATTCCGCCAAGGTCAAGACGGATCTTGTGGAAGTCATCTACGCGTCACTGGACGGGTATGTGTATTTCCTGGATCTCGAGACCGGCGAAGCAACCCGCGATCCGCTCTTTATCGGATATACCTTTAAGGGGGCCGGATCGCTCGATCCACGCGGATATCCGATCCTGTACGTCGGATCGGGCTATGAGAGCGGCGATGACGGCAATTCCTATATCTTTATCATCAGTCTGCTGGACGGCAGTATTCTGTATCGTTACAATGGCTGGGATTATGACTATGAACCGCGGGACGTACCGTATTTCGACGGTTCTCCGCTTGTCTGCGCCGAGACGGATCAGCTGATCTATCCCGGCGAGAACGGTATTATCTATTTCTTCCAGCTGCATACGGAATATGATCCGGAGGCAGGGACGGTTTCCGTTAATCCTGATACGCCTGTGCGCTGGACCTACAGGACCGTTCGCGACATGTGGCTCGGCATGGAGGATTCCTGCGTCATCTATCATCATTATCTGTTTGTTACGGATAACGGCGGGACGCTTTTCTGTCTGGATCTGGAGAATCTGCAGCTTGTATGGGCGCAGGATACCCTGGACGATACAAACTGCACGCTGGTACTGGAAATCGAAGAGGACGGCAAGGCCTATCTCTATAATTCGACTTCCTTCCATTCCGGATGGCGTGCGCAGGAGTGGGAGAGTGCTGTCGTACCGATCTGGAAATTCGACGCGGAGACCGGCGAGATTATCTGGCAGACCGATTATGACTGCTATACAGTCTCACAGCTTTCCGGCGGCGTGCTTGGCACAATCGCTATCGGCAAAGACAGCCTGTCCGATTATATCTATGTACCCGTATCCCGCTATCCGGAGACGGAGCTCGGTGTTCTTGCCGCTCTGCGCAAGGATACCGGCGAAGTCGTCTGGGAGTATCAGACCGATTATATCTGGACCTCACCCGTATGCGTATACGATGAAGCGGGCAGAGGATACGTACTCTGCGCGAATTCCGTCGGAACGCTTGCACTGTTGGATGGGCTGACAGGAGAAGTCCTCGATACCATCGATCTCGGCAGCAATGTCGAAGCCTCTCCCGCCGTATATGAAAATTACCTCGTGGTGGGTACACGAGGTATGCAGATCTGGGGAGTTACGTTTAAATAATGAACCGGTAAAGCAACCAATTCTCTAATAGTTTATCGAACTGCCTTTCTTCCCTCTTTGCGGAAGAAGGGCAGTATTTTTCTGATGGAAAGATGGGTCGCGAGCGCGGCAGCGATCAGAGCCGCGATCTCTAGCGTGTCCATGCCGCAGACAAGCGCGTTTTCATATTCCCGGCCGATCAGATAGAACATGAACTTATACATTCCGTATCCCGGCACGAGATTGATCGTAATCGCGGTGAAAAAGATCGTGGTCGGAGCTTTACGGATCCGCGCGAACCAGCTCGCGAGTGGACAGATCAGGAACGTTGCCAGAAATACTGCAGCAAGCTTTGACATCCCGAGGTAGGGCAGCGCCAGATACAGAATCCATACAGCGGCACCGCAGATTCCGCAATACAGGAGATGCTTGGGCGTCGCTTTCATAATGACGCAGAATGTCAGCGCCGAGAGGAAAGCCGCAGCCATCTGTACCGCATAATAGGGCTGCAGAAGGCCTTTTGAAGAATCCAGCAGCCAGGGCACAACGTTCTCCGTTACGGCCTGATAGGAGAGCGAACCGGAGAGTCCCTGCATGAGAAGGCCCGCGCCGCCAGCGATCAGCAGTGCTGTTAAGAAGGCTTCGATCAGCCTTGCCAGTCCTGACAGATAATCACCGTACAATGTATCCTGAATGCCATTCATAATGCTGAGGCCCGGTACAAGAGGCATAATGCAGCCGGCAATTACAAGGTCCGGGTGCTCACCAAGCGGGATCCCGTAGCAAAAGAGCAGCGTAAACAGACCGATCAGGAAGGACGCCAGCATCGTTTTTAAGAAACTGTTGACAGGTATCCGGTCTGTCAGATGGGTAAAACAGCCATACAGCAGACCCGCAAGAAGCGTCGCCGCGAAGTCTCTCATCGTACCGCCGAAAAGCAGGCAGAAGCATCCACAGGTCAGGGAGCAGACCGGAATCACGATCTTCCAGTGATAACGGAGCGGATTCTTGTCCAGCTCCTTCAGGCGCTCGTAAGCTTCATCTATTGTAATTCTGCGGGAGACATATTCGCGGGATATCTCATTGGCAACTTCGATCTTGCCGAGATGGCTGATCCGCGTGTCCACGCGCCGTACGCTCGTCATCGGAGCAGAGGAGGGATCCTCCATCGATATCGTCAGGCCCGTCAGCGTCGCGACAGCCTCCGCGTCGTTCACACCTGCTGTGCGCAGTACACGTCGGACTGTGTCCTCGACACGATACGTCTCCGCGCCGTTTTTCAGCATAATATCGCCGATCAGTCCCGCGGTCCGGAATACCTTCAGTTTATCTTCTTCCGGCTGCTGCGCCGGAGTTGTTTCAATCATCATACCGCACCTCTCCATATAACATAAAGAGAAGTATAGCGGTCTTATGGGGAAAAGTCAAGACGGCCTCATCCCCATGATGCAAGACGATTTCTGTTTATTTCTTTTATAATAGTATTCATTCTTTTTTCCCTGTAATAACTTGCATTCCTACATCCCTTTTGTTATAATAAGCTGCATTCATAAAATAACAGGAGGGCTTTGCCGCATGTATGATTTTCAGGAGATTCAGGTAAAAGATCCCGTACTCGCTCAGGCGATGGAGCAGGAGATCGGACGTCAGCGCAGCACCGTTGAACTGATTGCTTCGGAGAATTTCGTATCCAAGGCTGTTATGGCAGCGATGGGTTCCCCGCTTACCAACAAGTACGCGGAAGGATATCCCGGCAAGAGATATTACGGCGGATGCACATATGTCGACGCTGTGGAGAATCTCGCGATCGAGCGCGCCAAAGAGCTTTTCGGAGCGGAGCACGTCAATGTACAGCCGCATTCCGGATCCCAGGCTAATTTTGCCGTCTATTTCGCGCTGCTCAACGCCGGCGATACCGTACTCGGCATGAGCCTTGCAAGCGGCGGCCACCTGACGCACGGAAGCCCGGTCAATGTATCCGGCAAGCTTTATAATTTCGTCAGCTACGGCGTAAGAGAAGAGGACGGACGCATCGATTACGATGAAGTCGAGAAGATGGCTCTGGAAGTACATCCCAAGCTCATCGTCGCTGGCGCGAGCGCGTATCCGCGCATCATCGATTTTGAGAGATTCCGCGCGATCGCGGATAAGGCCGGCGCGCTGCTGATGGTCGATATGGCGCATATCGCGGGACTGGTAGCGGCAGGACTTCATCCGAGCCCGGTTCCGTACGCGGACGTTGTTACGACCACGACCCATAAGACCCTGCGTGGACCGCGCGGCGGCATGAT
>CACZPA010000104.1 GCA_902782895.1 uncultured Eubacteriales bacterium | reverse complement strand
CTGCAGGAAAATGGCCTTGGCGCGGACAATATCGCCTCCCGGATCGAATCCGACACCATGACGCTGCTCTCCGACGGTGCCCGGCGGAATCTTCTTCTGACCTACGAAACCTCCGAGGATATGCTGGTGGAGACCCGTCTTCTGCTCTCCGAGAACCAGGAATACCGCCTGTGCGAATCCGTCTGCCTGCCGCAGATCGGGCTGAATCCCGGCGCGGAGATCACGTCGGAAGTCCTGCGTATCAGCTTTCCCGAGGATCCTTGGGCGGCAATTGACGCCTGGGCTGCCCGCAAGGCAGCGAGGCTGCACGCCCGCAAGACCGCGTCGATCCCGTCGGTTTTCTGCACATGGTATTACTACGGGCTGACGGTCAGTGAAGAAGATGTGTTGGAAAACCTACAGGCCTGCGTGGACCGCAGCCTTCCGTTTGACGTGTTTCAGATTGATGAAGGATGGGAGCGCGTACTCGGCGACTGGCGGCCGAACGCCAAATTCCCGGACGGGATGGCCTATCTGGCGCATAGAATTCAGGAAGCCGGAATGGTCCCCGGCATCTGGACAAGTCCTTTTATCGCGCACGAAACCGCACCTGTCACGCAGGAGCACCCGGACTGGTTCCTGAAGGATCCGGACGGCAGATGGATCCTTTTCCCGATGAATGATACCGTTTATCGGGTGATGGACATTACGGTTCCGGAGGCTGTCGAATGGGCCGCCGGTCTGTATACCGATCTGCGTGCGATGGGCTACCGGTATCACAAGCTTGATTTCACCCGCGCCGCGATCCTCTACCCTCACGCAGTCCGTCATAATCCGACCGTTCCGATGGCAAGAGCCTATCGGGACGCGATCGCCGCGATCCGCCGGGAAATGGGCGAAGACAGTTATTTTCTGATGTGCGGCGGATTGTACGATCCTCTGATCGGACTGGTGGACGCCCAGCGGACCGGTTCGGATGTCAAAAGCATGTGGAGCGTAACGGCAGGCCTCAGTCCGAAGACAATTCCGTACACATCCAAGCAGAATCTGCTCCGTTACTACCTTAGCACGTTCTGGGACGCGGATCCGGACGCTTTGATGCTGCGCCGGCGGACCGAGCCCGATAAGGGCGATCTGCTCTCTCTTGGTCTGTTGACGGACGACGAAGCCATGACCAACGTTATGGCGATGTTCCTTGGCTGCGGACTCTGCTGCGACACGGAGAAGCTGATCGAAACCGATGCGGATCGCCTGTTCCTGCTTCGTCACGTTATGCCTGTCTACGCAGGAACCGCCCATCCGCGCTATCTTTTCGATGGCGAACGCTATCCCAAAGTTGTGGATATCGCTTATCCGGATTATCATCTGGTCGCGCTGCTGAACTGGTCAGACACGGAAGAACTGCCGGCCTCTCTCCGTCTGGATGCCGCGCTTTTAGGCCCTTATGCTGACATGCATGCTTCGTTCACGGTATCGAGTTTCTTTGACGGCACCTGGAAAGCTTCTGTCCCTGCCGGCGGTGTCTGTGATTTCGGAGCGATCCGTCCGCACGCCTGCGGTCTGTATAAGATCCAGCCCACCGACAACGCACCCGCTGTTATCACGAGCGACGCGCATTTCTCCATGGGGAAAGAACTCGCAGATCTCTCCATCAAGGACAATTCGCTGCACTTTGCGATTGATTGGAAATATGAGACGCCCGCGCATTACGGGATCCGCATACCGACATTCCTCAAGCCTGCGGCGGTCAGCGAACTGCCTGCCGGTCTTGCGTCTGCTGGTCTTGCGTCTGCTGCTCTTCAGCCTGCCGTTCTGCAGGATGATGGTCTGCTGCAGATCGTGGTTCCGGGCAAAGGCAGCTGGGATTACACGATTCCGCTGGTCCCTATGGACTGATATAAAGTACTTCTTTACAGACTGTCAAGAAAAATCCGGCCCCACAAGCGAGGCCGGATTTTTCTTGCATTACAGGAATAACAATCAACCGCCGTAGTATTTGTCCAGGCAGTTCTGATAGAGTTCTACGAAGCGGTCAGCTCCGGCGCCCTTCAGATTGTCGATCATTCTGTTCCAGTTGTCATCGGTTACACCATGCATGATCATGTCCGCGACAGCTTCATCATAGATGGCCTCGAGATTCGCGAAGATCTGTGCTTTTTCCGCGGCCTCATCCGGTGTCATGGAGATACGGTTGCTCAGGATTCCATAAGGATTTTCTTCCTCATAGCCCTGTTCTTTATAGAACTTATCATAAGCGATACGCTCTTCACGATAATTGGGCTGTACGAATGTCTCGTTGTAG
>CACZPA010000103.1 GCA_902782895.1 uncultured Eubacteriales bacterium | reverse complement strand
GGACGCGGGGCTGATCGGTCTCGCGATGTACGAGAACGGGAACCAGTTCTACGGCGGGGACGGAATTGTTAAGAAAGGCGTAGAGAACACGATTACAGCAGTCGGGAAGCTCGCGCGCTTTGGTATGGAACAGACGGATAAGGAAATTATCGGACTGATGATGGAGAATTAAAGGAGACAAGATGAAAGCAAAAGAGGAACATTTAATACGGGACTTGACGGTCGGAAGCGTACCGGGGACACTGCTGCGGTTTGCGATGCCGCTTTTCCTGTCCGGTCTGCTGCAGATGGTCTACAACATGGTGGACATGGTCGTCGTGGGACAGTTTGTCGGCACACACGGACTGTCTGCGGTTTCGATCGGCGGAGAGGTCCTGCAGTTGATTACATTTATTGCCATGGGCTTTTCCAATGCGGGACAGATTCTGATCTCACGTTATGTCGGAGAAAACAACCACGATAAGGTCGGCAAGATGGTTGGGACGCTGTTCACCCTGCTGATGAGCATCGCGCTGGTGCTTATGGTTGTTTTCTTCATCTTCTATGGTAAGATCCTGGACTGGCTGAATACACCGGAGGAGATCTGGCTCTATACAAGCCAGTACAGCCTGACCTGTATTTGCGGCATCATCTTCATCTACGGTTACAACATGGTATCCGCGATCCTGCGCGGCATGGGCGATTCCAAGCATCCGTTCCAGTTCATCGCGATCGCTTCCGTTATCAATATCATTCTGGACCTTGTATTCGTAGCGCTGCTGAAAATGGGCCCCTTCGGAGCGGCGCTGGCAACGGTTATCGGACAGGCCGTCAGCTTCCTGTTCGCGTTGCGGCTGCTGTATCGCAACAGAGAACAGATCCATTTCGACTTTAAGCCAAAGCATTTCCGTATGTACAAAGAAGTGCGGGGACAGCTGATTTCACTGGGTGTGCCGATGGTCATCCAGTCCGCTGCCGTCACTTTCTCCATGCTTTTTGTCAATTCGTATATCAATTCCTATGGAACGGTCGCTGTCGCGGTCACGGGCGTCGCGAGGAAACTCGAACAGATGCTGAATGTTGTCAGCCAGGCGATCTCGTCCGCCGGCGGAGCCATGATTTCACAGGCGCTTGGCGCGAGGAAGACCGAACGCGTGCCGAAGGTTGTCTATTCTGCGTTGTGGATCGTCGCGATCCCGGCAAGCATTATGGCCGTGATTACACTTTTCCATTCGGAGTGGCTTTTCGGACTGTTCTCCAGTGACGAAGCGGTCCTGACGATGGCACTGACGTATGTACCGGTCGCGATGGTGCAGTATACCGGAGCGACGCTGCGTCCTGCCAATTTCGCATTGATCAACGGCTCGGGCAATTCCAAGCTGAACCTGACCGTAGCGCTGCTGGACGGTATTGTCGCGCGTATCGGCATCGCGCTTTTCCTCGGTGTGTATCTCAACTGGGGCATTAAGGGCTTCTGGTACGGAAACGCGCTGGCGGGAATCGTGCCGTTCTTTATCGGCGGAACATATCTGCTGTCCGGAAAATGGCGTGAGAGAACAGGAAAGAAATGAATACGATTCTGTTCAGCAAAAAGGTAGAAGTTAGATATCAGGCGCAGGTCGTTGTTGTCGGCGGCGGGCCGAGCGGATTCTGTGCCGCGGTCGCGGCCGCGAGAGCAGGAGCTGATACTCTGCTGATCGAAGAGGGCGGTTGTGCCGGCGGAATGGCGACGCGTGGTCTGGTCGGCCCTTTTATGACCTCCTATGACAAAGACGGCAAGCAGATGATTATCCGCGGGCTGTTTGAAGAGCTGGTCAACCGTATGGTCATGTGCGGTGGAGCGATCCATCCGGAGGGTGTCCGTGCGGGAACCGCTTTCACTTCCTGGATTGTGCTGGGACATGATCATGTGACGCCTTTTGAACCGGAGTGTCTGAAGATTGTGATGGATGAGATGCTGGCAGAGGCCGGGGTGCGCGTGCTGTATCACACAAGGTTTGTTGAACCGGTGGTGCAGGACGGAACGATCCGGCAGATCATCATCGATTCTAAAGCAGGTCTTGAAGCGGTCAGTGCGGATGTTTTCATCGATTGCACTGGAGATGCGGATGTTGCATACCGTGCGGGCGTACCATGCGAGAAAGGAAATGAAGAACTTGGCCTGATCCAGCCTGCTTCGCTTTTCTTCCGGATCGGGAATGTCCGGCTTGCACCGCTCGAAGCCGATATCGTGGCGCATAAGGATCAGTTTTACCGCAAGGACGGGGTGAATTACCGGTCATTGCATTGGCGTGTGACGGAAGCACGGGAGCATGGAGACTGGCCGCTGCAGCGCGTGTCAATCGGGCTTTTCCGCGGAGTTAAAGAGGACGAGTGGTTTATCAATACCTCGCGGGTCATGGGCGTGGACGCGACAGATAATCAGAGCCTGACACGCGGTGAGATCGAAGGCCGCAAGCAGGTCGAGATCATTTTCAATTTCTTCCGTAAATATGTGCCCGGATGCGAGGACGCAAGGCTGTTGTGCAGCGCAAGCACGCTTGGAATCCGTGAAAGCCGCCATGTCAAAGGACTGTATCGCCTGATGACGGATGACCTGCTGGAAGGGAAAGTACCTTCCGACAGCATCTGCCTGGCATCGAATTCTGTGGACGTACACGGACGATTCGGCCCGCTGAGCAATCAATATGCTGCGATCCGGAATGGACGGTGGTACGGGATCCCCTATCGGTGTCTGGTGCCCGAGAGAATCGATAATCTGCTGGTTGCCGGGCGATGTGTATCCGCTGAATCGGATGCCGCCGGAGCGATCCGGGTAATGCCTCCGAGTACGGCAATGGGGCAGGCGGCAGGACAGGCTGCCGCAATGGCTGTGCAGCAGAGACTGGCCGTTTCTGACGTTAGCGTCTCAGAACTACAGCAAAAACTGCGGGAGCAGGGAGCTTTTCTTGAAGTGTAAGCAACTGTAACATAAACAAGGACATGTAAGATGAAACAGATAGATAATCGAAATCTGAAGCTGCATATGCGGTTTGATAAGCCTTTCCATTCGTCACAGGGTATGGCTGTATGGGAAGATTATGCGTTTCAGCTTTATCATACCGGACAATGTGCAATCTATGATCTGAAGAGCCAGGACAGCCGGCCGTTGACTTGTTTTCCGCTGGGCTCGGCTAATGAAGGGAACCCGTCGCCTGCGTTTACGAACCATGCCAACCAGTGCATGTTCAGCGATGTGCACAGGGACGGGAATCCGGTGCCGTTATTATACGTTACGATCGGACATGGGACAGGAGCCGATGAGGACGGTTATTATTATCGCTGTGCCGTGGAGGATTTACATCTGGAATATGGCCCGGACGGACGTGTGATCGGTGGCAGAAGCGAATGCCTGCAGATCATCAGCTATAAGGATGAGCCGATGGAGGGAATGCCATGGATCAAACCGTGCTGGGGATGCCCTGCGTGGTTTGTGGACTACCGGCAGAAGGCCGTCTATATGTTTTCGGCATTATACCGTACAACGCCTGCTTTCAAAGAATTCTATAAAGATAATCGATATGTGATTACACAGTTTCCGCTGCCGGATCCGCTTAAAGGGGGATTTGTGCGCTTCGGACCGCAGGATATTCAGGATCAGTTCACAGCGCCTTTTGTATTTCCTTTTACACAGGGCGGCATGATCGCGGGGAACAAGTTGTTTTATACATTTGGCTGCGGAGATGAAGAGCGTCCGGACGGACTGTTGGTATTCGATCTGGATGAAAAACACATGATTGCACAGGTGGATCTGCGCAATACGCAGATGGGGCCGGAAGAACTGGAATGCTGCAGCTTATGGGGACAGGAATTGATCTGCAGCACGAACGCTTCGCCACAGGGCGGGTTCTACAGCCTTGGCAAGGTGTAAGATACTTTATAACATTATCTCCCCAGAATAAGGAGGGCATATGAATATACAGAAATCGCTATACGAGAGCATCCTGGACGGAGTGCAGAACGGAGCGCTGCCGGAGGACTTCTCTCTGCCGCGGTATGAGACAGAGGGCGGATTCAGCTTCGGAGACGGCGCGAAGGATGGCGTCACGATTTTTCATATGCAGCAGACGGATATCGATGATTCCGGAATGGCGCAGCTGATCAAGGCACTGCACTTGGCGTCTGAAGGCAAGGCTGCGGAGGCTGACGCGGCTTTTGCGGAGCTGGGGAGATCTTTCGGAGCGGTACTTGTTATTGACGATCTGCAGCAGTATATCCTGTCGCATAAGGCGGATTTCAATCCGGAGAACCTGCACCGGACCGCACTGGCGTTAGTCCTGCATTCAGCGGACAGAGAATCCGTTAAATACGGGCTTTCCATCATGGAGCTTTTCGTCGCGAAGGATGCGGCTGTCAAGGATGCTGTCCGTACCATCGGACTGAGCGATGAGTTCACGATCTTTGCTGTTTTTAACATGCTGAACTGGGCCAACGCGAACGATGAGATCTTCCGGCTGGTGCAGAAAATACATGGCTGGGGACGGATACACACGTTGGAGCGGCTGGAAGCGACCACGCCCGAGATCCGCGAATGGATGATTCTGGAAGGGATTCATAATAATATCATGTCCGCCTATTCGGCGCTGACCGTGTGGGAGAAGGCAAATGTCAGAGAATACATGAAGGGCCCGATAACGAAGAAGGAATACACGGCGATCGGAGATATCATCAGCGCGATGTCGGATGAAGGGCCGGTAGAGGGATTGTCTGCTTTAGAGGATGAAGCAGAAGATGTCCTGATGGATTATCTGGTGCGGGCCGATGAATTCGAACTGGATGTGGATGATTATGACAATATTCTCGATATCTACAGGTGGGCCGCGGATGAAGAATACGCGCTCCCCGCGGCTGCGGAAAGAAGCATGGAGCTTTTGTCCACGGACGAGTGCCAGGAAGTTGTTCTGAAAGCTGTCAGGGACGGGAAAGGCGTACGGATCGCAGACGCGCTGGAGTTGGATTATGCGGACGCGCTGCTGGAGTGCATGCGGGCGGATTTTGACAATCAGTTCTGGCAGAGCTCTTATCTGATGTCATCGGAAGAGCATATCGAATCCGTACTCGAGCTGGTGCGCGAGAAGCTGCCGCTTTCTCAGATGCGGCGTGATCCCGCGGACGAAAACCGTTTTGCGGCCGGTTATGATGTATACAATAAGCTGGAATACGTGCTGCAGAATCTCTGCGGATTTCCGAATGCCGGAGAGGATATCGTCGCGGCAGGTCTGTGGTCTCCTGTCACCGGCGTCAGGAAAACCGCGCTTCAGGTGCTGGAGGACTGGACGATGCTCCAGGAGCAGCCGATTGCGGAGATATCGGAGGCACTCAGTACGGAGCTGACGGATCTGGAGGCAAAAGAGTTCGATGACGGCTTGAGGGAGAAGATCCGGAGACTGCTCGACGGCGCGATCAAGCAGGACGGCGACGAGAACCGGTAAGCCAGAAAAGTACGACAGAAAAAGTACGACGGAAAAAGTACGACGGAAAAAGTACGACGGAAGCAGGCAACATCGAAAGGTAACATCAGAAAGGCAACAGCAAAAGGTAACATCGTGTTAGGCTATCAGGTAGAGGATCAGAAGAGAATCCTGCGCGAGATGGAAGACGATCTCATGGCGCTTGTCGCGATCGACGTGCAGACCGATGACTTCGAAGTGATCTATACAAATGACGCCTATCGTCATTATAAGACGCTTCTTGACAAGTGTGTCGAAAGCCATATAATAGGATATAGAGATGATGCGGGCGGGAGTGAGTGCATACATTCCTGCCCGTATTGATTTATGGGAAGGAAACGTGGCTTAATGGATACCGTTTTACAATTGATCGGACAGATCGTCATCATGTTTCTGCTGGCAGGGATCGGATATATCCTTTTCCGCACAGGCAAGATCTCACTGGAAGGCAGCAAGACCATCGGAAATATACTGATCTATATCGTCCTCCCGACGGTTATTATCAAAGGCTTCCTGGTGGAGAGGACGCCGGAGCGGATGCTCGGACTTGCGGTCAGCGCCGGTCTTGCGGCAGGCGCGTTGCTGATCTGCATCGTGATTTCGAGACTGCTGTTTCGTAAGGACACGATCGCGTCATTCGCGGCATCGTTCTCCAATCCGGGTTTCTTCGGCATCCCGCTGATCATCGCGATTCTGGGCAACGACTCGGTATTCTACATCGCCGCCTACGTCGGATTCCTGAACCTGCTGCAGTTTACCTACGGCAAAGTACTGATCACCGGGGACAAAAAGAGCATGAGCGCAAAGCAGGTGCTGAAAGCACCGTTCCTGACAGCGATCATCATCGGACTGATCCTGTTTTTCACCAAGCTGCCGCTGCCCGCGCTGGTCACCAAGACGCTGGAATATACCGCCGGCCTGAATACACCGCTCGCGATGTTCGGCGTAGGCGTCTATCTGGCACAGACCGATCTCGCGGCTATGTTCCGGAAAGTGTCCCTTTATAAGGTCTCGCTTACCCGAATGATCCTGATCCCGCTGGTCGTCATGCTGCTCATGAAACTGATCCCGGAGACGTGGCATGCCTGCAAGCTGGCGATCCTGATCGCGGCGGCCTGCCCGGTAGGATCCAATATCGCCGTATATGCTCAGCTCTATGACCGCGATTATCGTTACGCGGTGGAAACAGTTATCATCTCGACGGTTTTCTCGATTGTAACAATACCGGCGATTGTATACGTCGCCGAACACTTCTGGTAAGGAGGCGGAACACATGTTAAAGAGAGGCTTAAAAGAGTACCCGTTTGACAAGTACGGATATCCGGAGCTTCGTGTCATCGACGACACGGACTTTGCCTGTGAAGCGGATGATCCGTTCGCGACGGCGCAAATTCTGCTGACGAGTAAATTTGACGTGAAAGCGATCACGGCGGCCAACTATCTGCATCAGGCGGATTCCGTCGAGAACAGCTATAACAAAATCCTGGAGATGCTTGACATAATGGGGATCCGGGATGAAGTGACGGTGCTGCGCGGCAGTCTGCCGATGCGTTCGGAGACGGATTACGACTGGTCCGAGGCTTCGGATTATATCGTGGAAGAGGCGATGAAAGACGATCCGCGGCCGCTTTTCGTGTGCGTGCAGGGCGCGATTACGAATGTCGCTGTCGCTCTGCTGACGGAGCCCGCGATCGCGAAACGCATGCATGTGATCTGGATCGGCGGAGCACCGTATCCGGCGGGCGGCAATGAGTTCAATCTCAGCAATGATGTGATCGCCGCACGGGTCGTCATGAATTCTGAGGTCGGACTGTGGCAGGTCACGGCCAAGGCGTATTCCTCCATGCGGGTGAGCTTTACAGAGCTCTATGAAAAGGTCTATCCTTGCGGCAAGCTTGGAAAATGGCTCTGCGAGCAGATGTGGAATGTGAATAAGCATGTAGGGGAGCTGCGCGCGGCCGGCAAAATGCCGCAGCATCCAAGTGACCCTATCAGTTATGCGCACTACGGCTGCGGAGAGATGTGGTCGCTCGGCGATAATCCGGTAGCAGGGCTGATGCTCAACTGCCAAAAGCATGACCAGACTATCATGGGAGCGCCGTACATCAATGATGACAGCACTTACACACTGCGGCCGGACAATCCGCGCAAGATCGCTGTCTATAACACGGTGGATGCACATTTCATCCTGAACGATCTGTTCGCGAAGCTGCGCTATCAGTACGGTGAATAAGCGGGACGGAGCCGCGCCGGACCGGTAGTTCTGGTGCATAAGTTGATGACAAAAGCCCTCGATACAGGCATTTATACGGTGCCTTGGATCGAGGGCTTTTTGGGCGGAGAAGATGACGGGCGGTGGTTTATGGCCGGATTTCCCGGCCAGATTGACATTTGTTCATGATCGGTCTGTCGTTTGTTCAAAATCAGCCGGTCATTCGCTCATGGCCTGGCGGGCCTGTTTCCGGTATTCGGCTGGGCTGACGCCTTCGAGCTTCTTGAAGGCGCGGGTCAGAGCCTGCGCGTCCCAGAAACCGACAGCCTGCGCGACGGTCCGGACATTTTCCGTCAGGAGAAGCTCTTTGGCTTTGGCGATACGCAGGGTCTGGATGTACTCCAGAATGTTGATACCGAAGCTGTCCTTAAACGCGTGCGAGAGCGCGGATACGCTTGTGCCGAACTGTTCCGCGATCGAGGTGACGTTGAGATCGGGATCCGTCAAGTGCTCCTGGATATAAGTCTGCACGCGCTTCATGTAGCTCTGGTCGTCTTTTTGACTGTTTCCGGCGGAATGAGCGGCGATCTGATCGATAAAATCATGCAGGACCGTTTCCTTGTCGATGATGTAGCGGGATTCGTTGTAGCGCTGTTCAAAATCCAGAGAACGGATGAAGTTCCATTCCTCGGGCAGCTTCTGCTGCAGGGCCATCATCATGATAATGGCGGTGGTGTAAGTACGGATCTGCGCGGTCGTAGCGTTCTCTTTGCCGGTTGGGATCGCGTGCATAAAGATATCGTTGATTGCGTCGTGCGCGTTGGACAGGTCTGAAGAAATGATCGTGTTCTCAAGCTTCCGCACCAGATTGCAGTAATTGACAAAGTCGGCGTCCGAGATAATGTCGGAATCCTCGGGACGGAAAGGTCCCCAGACGTTGAGATAAGAGATATCCGCGTAGAGATCGGATACCGTCTCCTCGAGGCTGGCGGTCCCGGTATTATAATGAATAGGCGTCTGGAAGAGAGAACAGCTGGTACTCTCCGTAAAACTGCTATGAATGCCTTCCCGGATCGTCTCAAGCTCCGGCAGATCCTGAGATTTGCAGGCGACAATAATCACATGCCAGTCTTTCAGAATCGTGGCGCGGATCCCGGTAAAACGCTGGAAAAGCTGATTGGACAGTATAATGGAAAGATCTTCGTAAAGCTCCTGATCGGAAGGCGCATCGGCAGCGGAGTCAGCGGTGTTTTTCGACGGATAGGACTGGGCCCACATGGCATAGCCCTGCTGCGGATAGATGTCAGCCATATTCAGACAGAATTCCAGACTGGAAAGATTCTGCCGGTTCTCCGGGAAGTTGTGCAGGCGGTTCATCGTATTGCCGAGAGCCCAGGAATTAAGCTGCAGATTATTGCGCTGCAGCTGGGAATTCGTCTGCTTCAATACGGAAAGCTCCGTGGTTACGGAATTGATCATCTGACCGATATCCGTATCGGAGGAGAGATACGGTCGTCCGGAAGACTGGGTAAGCTGATGCAGCGGGCGCAATACTCTCCTGCTGACAAAATGGATGATGAGGATCAGGGAAATGATGACGATCAGCGCGGTCAATACGAGCAGCAGAATCGAATCCGAGGTGATCTTTTTCGCGAAAACCGTGGAGATGCCGACCGTGACAAAACTGTTTGTCAGGCTGCAGGGGACGGTCACGGACTGATACTCCACATCATCAAGGGTGAAAAGACCGTTAAGACGGCTGCCGATCAGGAGCCCCCGATAGTCTTCTCTTGAAACCATGCGCGTTGCGGAGTAGCAATCCGAGGCGTTTCCAAAGAAAATCAGGATGTCTTCGCCGGAGCTTATAAAAGTGGAGAAGAAGGGAATCAGGTTGAATTCCAGAAATACATAGAAAGGAGAACCGTTGCCGGAGATGCATTTGTTGAGAATCAGGTCTTTCTGGCTCTTTGCGGTCGAAGGTGTCCAGGAGATGCCGTTTTTCATCAAAGAAAGGCTGTCGGACGGGATCTCTGGATAATTGATAAAGAATTCGGATGTCTCTTCGGCAGTCAGATAACGGGACTGCGTGATGACCATCTCAACCTCCGGAAAATAGAGCGCGAGAAAATTGATATGCTCTCCATAGAGCGTGACCTGGCTGGCAAGCAGCTTCTGAAGATCATAAGCGTCTCTGGTAATCACAGCACGGTCTGTTCTGTCGTTATAAGAAGCGAAAGTCGTCACAAGACTGTTAGCGCTGATAACGTCTGATAGAGTTTTATACCCGGACACAAGGGATTTGGTCTGATCGGATATCGTCTCGATCTCATGCTGGGAGAGCTCTCGGGAACGTTGAACGATCGAGTTAACGCGCTGAATGAGGAATACAAAGAGGATAATCAATACGACGGCAACGATGACAAAGACGATCAGGATGCGGAGAAAGTCTCCGATCGACCTTTTCTTGGAAGCCGCGCCGGTCTCCGCGGCAGATTCTTTTTTCAATGGAAGCAACTCCTTCTGGAAATATACGGAAAAGGTGTGATCAATGCGAAAAATGCTTTCTTTATCCTCATCATACCAACGAAATCGGACGATGTCAATCTTTTTTTGAGGAAGATTCATTTTTTGAAAAAAGCAAATTCTTCGATTTGTATCATTTTTTGAGCATTGTTTATTTTTGAATTTCAGAATATGATGGCTACAGTAACAGCCGGCAATACAAGCGAGGCAAAATCAAGCCGGCAAAATCATACTTATTCTGTAAAGGAGAGTAAAACAATGAAGAGACAGTGGAAGCGTATTCTTGCAGTGCTCCTCACAGCTGTTATGCTGATGAGCGTACTGGCAGGCTGCAAATCCGGAAACGGCAATGGCGGTTCCAATGCGGGAGAAAAGGGCGGCGATCTGGTCTATACGACAGCGTTCAGCGAATTCTTCAATCCGTACAAGCAGGGAACCCTGATCGGCTACGGCTGGCCGTGCTACGAGCCTCTTGCATGGTACAAGAGTGCAACACATGAGTTCACCCCGATGCTCGCGGAGAGCTGGGAGCGCGATGAGGCCAATAACGCTCTCGTCATTCATGTCCGCAAGGGCATCACGTTCTCCAACGGAGACGTGCTGGATGCTACAGACGTAGCGTGGACGTTCCAGGCTCGTCTGGACTATGGCACACAGTCCACGATCGGCGCACCTGAGAAAGTCGAGAAGGTCGACGATTACACCGTTAAGGTCTATTATCCTGAGTTCTCTCTGAACTGGGAACTCTGGCTGCTCACACAGTACATCTTCTCTTATGAGACGTTTGTTGAGCATGGCGGCGAGAACGGCGGTGTTGACTGGTACATGAACAACATGATGGGAACCGGTCCTTATGTTCTGCAGGAGTATGTACCGGATGTATCCCTGAAGTTTGTCCGCAACGAGAAGTACTGGGGCAAGGAAGTTCCTCAGCCCGAGACGATTACATTTAACTATTCAAATGATGCTACGGCTCAGCTGGCTTCTTTCCTGAACCATGAGTCCGATCGTTTCAGCACCAGTGATCCTGTCGTTATGCAGCAGTTGAAGGAAGCCGGTTACGAAGGAACGACCGG